>JBHLPR010000004.1:0-79975 GCA_048939245.1 Promethearchaeota archaeon
AATGGCTTCTTGGAAATTTGACATATTTACTTGTGAAGCCTCCATATTATTGCGAAGGACAGCTAGGACGGCTTTACGACAGACATTCTGGATATCTGCACCAGAGAATCCTTCAGTCGCAGAGGCGAGTTCATCGATTTTAACATCTTCAGCAAGGGGCATATTTCGAGTATGGACTGCAAAAATTGCCTGTCGTGCCTTTTGATTTGGAGGAGGAGTGAACACGAAAATGTCGAAGCGACCTGGTCGAAGTAGTGCATCATCAATCATGTCTGGGCGATTTGTGGCGGCCAGCACGACGACGCTTTCAAGTTCTTCCATTCCATCCATTTCGACTAATAATTGATTTACAATACGTTCACTTACCCGGCTATCAAAGCCGGATCCACGGCGTGGAGCAATATTATCGAGTTCATCGATGAATAGTATCGAAGGGGCTGTTTGTCGGGCTCGACGAAAAATCTCCGCAATGATTTTTTCCGATTCACCGACCCATTTGCTCATAACTTCAGCACCGCGAATACTAATGAAATTCGCCTGGCTTTCAGTCGCCACCGCCTTCGCTAAGAGAGTCTTTCCAGTTCCTGGAGGACCGAAAAGCATAACTCCCTTTGGAGGTGTGATATTGAATCGGGTAAACACATCAGGACGAGTTATCGGTAATTCAACCGCTTCCCGTAATGCTTGTTTAGCAGATTCCATGCCTCCAACATCATCCCAATGAACCATCGGAATTTCAACTGCAATCTCTCGAAGCGCAGAGGGCTCAACGAGTTGACGAGCAGTTTTGAAATCATTATCGGTAACGACAATCTGATTGATAATATCAGGGGGGATTTGCATGTGTTTTTCTTCGATTTTTGGAAGCACGCGTCGTAGGGCTCCTAAGGCTGCTTCTTTTACTAAAAACGCCAGGTCCGAGCCCACAAATCCGTGAGTCCCTTGGGCTATTTCTAATAAGTTAACAGACTCGTCTAGGGGAACACCCCGTGTATGAACGCGAAGAATATCATGACGCCCGCGAGTATCTGGTACTGCGATGTGAATTTCACGGTCAAACCGACCCGGTCGTCGCAGCGCTGGATCAACCGCGTCTAACCTGTTTGTCGCTGCAAGTACAAAGACTTGATCCCGATCCTGAAGTCCATCCATGAGAGTTAATAGTTGAGCGACAATCCGGCTTTCCATTCCTCCGGATTCGCGTCGTGCTGCAATAGCATCGATTTCATCGATGAAGATGATTGCAGGTTTATTCTTTTCCGCTTCTTGAAAGGCATCACGGAGGAATTTTTCGGATTCGCCGTAATATTGACTGACAATTTCGGGACCATTAATAGCCCGAAAGAAGGCTTCACTTTCTGTTGCGACAGTTCTAGCCAGAAGAGTTTTTCCACACCCTGGAGGGCCATGGAGAAGCACACCCCGGGGAGGTTCAATTTTTAATCGTGCATAGAGCTCAGGGTGACGAATTGGGAGTTCCACAATCTCTCGAATTCGTGAAATCACATCATCTAACCCACCTACATCATCGTAGGTAGCTGTTGGAATGGATGGTGTTTCTTCATGAGCTTGTTTTCGAAGCTCAAGCGTGGTATTTGCATTGACAAGAACATTGCCTACCGGCACTGTCTTTGCAACGTAAAACTTTGCTTCACCCAAGGCAAATGCAGCTCTTCCCACAGCAATAATGATATCTTTCTTGATTGGCTTATCTAACAAATTGGTTTTCAAAAGTGAGGTAGCTAATTCCTCGCGATATTCAATCTCTTCGCCCTTGAGTGGCGTCAAGACAACACTCCTTGCAGGCTGTGCTTCAATTCCATGAATTGTGACTATATCCCCGATTCGAACTCCAGCATTCAATCGAGTTAATCCGTCCATTTTGATGACAGTCTTATTCTGGATAGTGGAATCGCGGACTGCAAGCGCACACACGCTTTTTTTCCCTGTAATCTCAACGAGTGAACCATCTGCTAGCTGTAATTGGTCTAGTACAGCAGGGTCAAGGCGTACTGTAAATCGACCCACGTCCACTGCACTCGCCTCTGCAACACGAACCGATGTAACACTCAGATTAGCCACACTCCAACAGTGAATTGGATAGGGGAGTATTTGGTATTACCCACGCGAGTAGCATATTTAACTCCGGCGCCTGATAGGTGAATATGGGTCGAAAGCCTATGACCACCACAAAGCAGCCTTCCATCCTTTTTTCCACAGCACATAATGAAGAACTTGCCCCTAATGAACCTGAACTCGCCCATCTAATTAAATTACTTGAAGCCAATGGAATGATACCAGTAACCCAAAAGACACTCCTATCAGAGGAAGATCTTTCAAAGGCTCATGTCGTTGTACTGGGAAATCCTTTTGATTCCTTGCTTCAGGAACAGGAGATCAAAACGATAATGTCTTTTGTTGAATCTGGTGGCGGCTTACTACTAATGAGTGGCGGCACAATATTTGGGAAGGGAGGAGATGTCGCACGGAATACAAATCTCAATGAGCTCGCGGTCCACTTTGGATTCAAATTTGCTGATAGAGCACTCGAAAAATCTGCAGATACACCAGAAGAACTTTTCACAGCTGTTCCTGCTGGCAAACACCCTGCCTTGGCAGGAATTGATCAAGTGTATTTAACATCTGGCGTCAGTCTGCTGGCTGAAGATACAAACATCCATTTGCTCCGTATAGCCAATGTCCCAGGAACGCCCACAATCGCAATTGCTACTGAAAAAAAGGAGGGCCGTGTAATCGGCTTTGGAGGAGGAGCCTTCTTTTTCAATCATTATATTGACGCTAATAACCACGAAGAGTTCATTGTACAGTTATTTCGATGGCTGGCAGGGGTACCAACAGAGTCCTCGGTTCAAAAGCTCACAATGTCCTTAAGTACTATAGAGGAATCAACAACCAGATCTATTGCTGATCTTCGACAACAGCTCAATAGGATTGAAGAAGAGCTTGCAGGTCTCAAAGAAGTAATTAATACTAGTGTTAAAGAAATGGAAAAACTTGTGCGACAGTTCAAAGAAGAAACGAAGGAGAGCTAACCTGTATAGGAAACTAGTTGTTCGATCATAATCCTTCGTTCCAATTCTACAGCGCCTTGATTTTGGAGGGTGAAGTAATCAAGCATCACTTGAAAAACTGGTTGGTTAAGCGTTTGAGCAAGGTCTTCGATGGATCGCTGGCCATCAACAAGATCTAATAAGGGATGGAATTGTTCGGCGATTTGGTTTTTCGGCATCGTGTGTACGCGTACCGGAACATATCGTTCGGAGACTGCAAAAGGACGAAAGAGTAAATCGATTTGTGGTGCAATATCTCGAAAATGGCCTAAATCACCAAGCCAGTTCTCTAAGACCTCGCTGTGCTCTCGCTCCATAATATTGATGAGGGCACGCATACGTTCGCGAATAGCAGCCAAATCATGGGTCGAAAATACTGCGACATAAATGTTCTTACCATATTCTAAGAGTATCTTGACATCTTCTCGGTCAATAACGCGTAAGCGTCCATCTTCGCGTTCTAATGCATGTAATTGTTGCCCAGTTTCCGAGATGCGACCAACCAAGTCAGATAAAAACATACTCACTGCCGAGAGAAAGCCAGTCACAAGATCTGGCTCCATATTCTCAATTTGAAAGTCTTTTTGGAGCAAGGTTCGACCATCACGATAGACGACATAAAGACTATACAAATGAGCCATTCACAGTCAACCTTCATTTCATTGATTGCCCGGAGACGGTAAAAGGTTTGCGAGAACTCATCGAACTCGCTGTGCAATTCGATGGATTTCGCTAATAATTTCTACTGGAGAGGTCAGTTCCTCACCAAGATAAGTTCGACCTCCAGTAATATAAGCCATATAAAAGGCAAGAAAAGGTATGAGTTTGTCCTCAGTGATTCCAACTTCAATATAATTGGAAATATCAAGTTCCTGAGCTCGTTTCCGTACCCAATCTAAGATGACATCATGGTGTTGTTTCTGTTTTATTGGAAAGAATTCGTGGTGAAGGTTGATTGTCACTAGAGGGATGTGGTCTTTACCAAGTAAGTGACATTGATGGAGAACATCTGCAATCGCTTCTGGTAATCCGATATCTGGAGTATCAGAATTAACCAATTGGATATTTGGTAGAAAATCGCTGAACACGACCACGATGGGAAGGGTACCAGGATTTCGTCGACGTTCACGTTTAATTGTCTCACGAGCCCGTTTTAATCCAGCTGCGAGAGGAGTATAACCAGATAATCGAAGAGTCATGAATTTGGCAACTAGTCTCGTCCAGTTGGTTGTGGGGGCTTGTACTTCTATAGCTCCCCAGTCTTTCAATGCAATGAGTCCAACACGATCCCGAGTTCCCTCTAGGCAAGTTTTGAAGGCAATTAGTGAGAGTTGAAGTTTATCAAAGCTTTTGAGCATTGAGATGCTCAAATCGACCACAAAGATGATTGTGAGGGGGGTCCAGCTCTGAAAACGTTTTTCACGAACATCAGGAGATTGAATGTGAATTCGAGGTTTTTGTGTAATTTGGGGATCTGTATGCAGGGCTGCGGCTTTGATAGTTGCAGGAATATGAATGTTGTGTGGAGAACCTTTTGGGAGGCCAGAACCGAGAAGTACTCCACCTTCTGCTTGTCTCGAATGGATTGATCCTGCACGTCGTCCGACTTGTCGAATTGACCATTTGGGGGCTCGTTGGCGTCCAAAATAGCGGGGTTCAAGAAAATCTTTGAAATCAAAGAGCGGTTTACCTTCATCCATTCTGATAAGCGAAGAAGACACTACAGGTGTTCCGGAACTAGTTGGGGGTTGTGATGGTTGGTCTGCTTTGGGTGGAGTAGTGCTAGTCGTGGGCGGTGCGGTGGATTCTCCCCGATGTTTGGCACGGCGATATTTTCCCCTGAAATCAGGCGATTGATCTCCCTGTGCAAGTGCGGGCATAACGGAACCGGCTCGTTTTTGATAGCGATATAACCGTTCTAATAGAACAATTAATCCTGCTGAGATGACTCCCCCAATAATGAAATTAATTGGAAAAGGGAGTGGAAGGACAAGTCCAATAGCAGCTGCAATCACCATGAAGAAACATACAAATCCAGTGTACGAGCAGCGTCCGGCAGCGCCCCTCCTAGGGGGGTTTCCGAAAAAACGCTCGCCATCCTGACTACTATCCAATGGATGGTGTTGTTTGAATTTGTTGGTAAGTTTTTCATGTGTATCTTTTGTAAATGGATCTTTGTCCTTGGAACGAGGTGTTTGGGTCTTGACCTTTTTTCTCGCTTCTTTCATAACATTTTGAATTTCGTCGCCTGAAGGTGGTTCAAGAATTCCTCGTTGGCGTGTGCGATGGCTAAGAGCTAGTGGAGCGATGATTTCGACATCTTCAGCAGAAACCGTGGTTCGTCCGTCGAAGGCAGCAAAAGCCATTGCGGTTTTAGCAATCACGATATCGGGACGGGCTCCATCTACTTGGAGCTGAGTAGTTAAGTGAGCAATGATTTGCATGATGTCATCAGAGATTTCCACAGTTTTCATTCGTTCACGGGCTGTAGAAATTTCTTCTCGTAACTTTTCTTCTTTTGGTGCCCATTTCTCTTGGAGGGATTGAGGATTCTGTTCAAAATCGATGTTTAATTTGATAATTTGAACGCGTTCTTCAGTGGAGAACGGACGTTGGAGGGCTACATGGAGTGGAAACCGATCGAGAAGTTGTGGTCGGAGTTCACCTTCTTCAGGGTTCATAGAACCAATAAAAATGAAACGAGCAGGATGACTCACAGAGATTCCTTCTCTTTCAACAACGTTGATGCCTGTGGCTGCAGCGTCAAGAAGAGAGTCAACAATATGATCAGGGAGAAGATTAACTTCGTCAACGTAGAGGATATTCTGGTTGGCATCTGCAAGAATTCCTGGTCGTAGTGCAGCCTCCCCTTCACGAATAGCTCTTTCAACATCTAAGCTACCAACTACCCGATCCTCCGTGGCGCTGAGGGGGAGATTTACTACGCGCATTTTTTGCATTATGGTGTCTAATTTCTTGGTCTTTCTGAGTTTTTCACTACATGCTGAACAAAGCCCGATTGTATCATCAGGGGCACACCGAAATTGACAGCCTTTAACAACAGGAATCTCTGGCAGAAGCGCCGCGAGTGAACGAACGACTGTAGTTTTTCCAGTTCCCTTCGGACCTGTAATTAGAAGTCCACCAATGCTGGGGTTAATTGCATTGAGTATTAGAGCAAGTTTGAGCTCCTCATGGTTAACGAATGCAGTGAAAGGAAGGACATTTCGTCTCACGGTTTTCGCTTCAGGGACCAAATAATGAACCTCTACAATTTCTCTCTGCATTCAGCTTATAGAACTTTGGGAAGATGCACCACCAAGGCTGAAATATACGTTGTCAAGAAATGCGTTATTCGGGCAAAAGCTTTAGTCTGGGTGAATACTCCTTGTAGGTATGACCAGTAAGGTGCCAAAGGATCTTCGAAGTGGGCTTATCGCTGCCTATAAGGCGGCGCGTAATCATCTCCAATATATTGTCTCTGATTTAACGTCAGAACAGGCAGGAAAAGAACCGGTTCCTGAATCACGCACGATTCTCTATTATTTGACACATATTGCAAATTCTGAACTCTATTGGCTCTCGGCATCGGGGCGAAAGGTCATAGTGTATGCGAAAACAGTTCCCCTTGATATTGCCTTAGATCTTTTAGAAGATGTTCGAAAACGAATACTTCGGGAACTCAGAGATTGCCCAGAGGATGAGCTGGTGTTCCAACCACCTACCAAGAAGCAAAAACCGAGTTTGGGTTGGTTGGTTTCACATATTACACTTCACACACTATATCACTCGGGTGAGATTATTTATGCACGCTATGCTGTTGGTGGCTCGGATTTGCCTAATGACGAACTTGAAGAATATTGGGGAAAAATGATGGAAACCATCACGCAGCTGATCTTCTTAGTAAAACAGTAAACATTTCATGACAGCGCCGAAAGAGCCTTGGTTTGTAATTCTCAATTTATCCAAAAGTGAGTGTGGAAAACGCTTTTTCAAAGATTGAATATGAGGCGGGATCAAAGAGACAAAAGACGATGCGACGAAGTGATGTTTTTGATTCACGAACGAATTCCAGTGTGGTTGAGAGAATGATATCTGCGGCGCGTTCTTTAGGAAAACCAAAAATACCAGTACTAATCGCTGGAAAGGCGATACTTCGTAAGCGTTTGGAGTTAGCAAGTTTTAATGCGTTATGAACTGCATTGGCGAGTTTGGCATCTTCGCCGCCCTCGCCCCATTGAGGTCCCACAGCATGAATAACATATCGCGCTTTGAGATTTCCACCAGTCGTAAGAACAGCGGTTCCAACTGGTGTTCCACCAATATCATCGCATTCTCGTTGTATAGCAGGGCCTCCACGTCGGCGTATTGCTCCTGCGACGCCACCTCCCATTTGAAGTGATTCATTTGCCGCATTAACGATGGCATCAGTAGCTAGATCTGTGATATCCCCTTGGACAAGTTCGATGGTGACATTATTGATACCCCGCCGCATAATTCAACACCCATTCGACCAACCACTATCAGCAAAAGCTTAGCATCTCGGCTTAAAGGTTTCCCCTCCAAGCTTATCTCAATCGAAATGTGGGCAACACCACTCAGATCCTAAGTATCTGAGACCATAGTGAAATTCGGTCATGGTAGCAGGGGACCCATGAGTAAACCCGTGAGTCCTGCGATGATGATTAGTATCCAAGCGAGAATAATGAGGAAGAAACAGATGTAGAGTATAACACGATGGCCTGAAACGTTGATTAATCCTAGATGTTCATCAAGATAGGTTGTATTGAAAGTAACACGCACATAATATACTGCAGCGATACCCAGGGGAATCCAAATTAAATCAAGTATCGTCCAAATTGACCCAGTTAGCACAGCTGTGATTCCTGCAAAGACTCCCCCAACGAGAGTAAACAGGTAAAAATCAGCTAGCACAAAACCAGTGGTTTCCCATAGGACACCAGTAATCATTGCCCCTGGTTCTCCATATCGTTTATTTCGAAATCTTCGACCAAGGTAGCCTACGATATAGGCTTCAATCCCCCGAACAGCTAATACCCCAGGAATATAGACTGCAGGTAATCCTGCATAGGTGATTAAAAGCCCTTTGCCCAGAAGCTGGCCTATGACTGTGATGATGACACCAATTTCGGGACCATAGAGGATTGCCGCAGCAAAAATCAAAACCGAAGATGCATCGAGGCTTCCTAAGGGTGTGGGAACTACAATGCTTGCATATGATAAGACGGCCATAAGTGAACTAAGAATTCCTATTGTGGCGAAGTACATTGACCGCGGTGAAGGTAATTTAGCCATGATAGGTCCCTCGAAGCGAAGGTAGACAACCTTCCGATGGCGATTGTTATACGGGATGTATATAAGCCTTGTGTAAAAAACCGTACACTCAAAAGGAAGAATTATCAAGAACTTGGAAGGTTCAACCCACTGAGGGCTTATGATGGCCAACGACCCGTTGAAATTAATCAAACAATTAAACACCAATATCATTGCCCTTACTCGAACGCCCAATTTTGCACGATTAGTTCCAGAGGTAGGAAGTAATTTCGTCGCCTGTTTGCCAGGAGCCATCGAACTTTCCCAGGTGGCGGGTTTGACAGGACGCATTATCTTAATTCGTGGTGAACCGGAACCAGTAGGTGAAGTTGATTTTGGATGGGCCCCATTTATGGGTCGTGTTATTCTCAAAGCCCATGCACTAAATCCTACGATTCGGGCAGCCGTATCATTACGGCATTCCAATTCAATCGTTGAAGCTGCGCGTAAGGCGAAATTACAGGTAGTTGGATTTCGGCTAGGAGAACGCAAACCGGTTCCAGACTGTATGACCTTAGAAGGATTAACGAAATTTGGTTTCGTCCCGGAAGTCCTTTTTGACTGGGGTGCACATGGAGTTGAACCGCTTGTAGTAGTATTTGGATCAATGCCGAAAGTCGTTACCCAACGCGCTCGAGCAATTTTGAAAGAATTAGTAGTTGATGAGTGACTGGAGCTTGACAAACGCTTTAGAAAAAGTTGGGAAATATAGGCAAGCCGTGAGCCGAGCATTTGGATCGATTGCACAGATGTATGATTCATGGTATCAAACACCTATGGGGCGTTATGTCTGGTCTGTAGAAACGAATGCGGTTAAAGCCATCCTGCCTCAGGAGATTCATGAAGTTTCCATTGAAATTGGGGTTGGAACAGGAATGGCACTAACCTTCCTTCAACAGGTGTCTAAACAGCTTGTGGGAATAGATATTGCCTGGCAAATGCTAACCATTGCACGCCAAAAGACTTTGACCCACGAAAATGTGCATCTTATTCTTTCAGATGGAGAGCATTTGCCACTACGAGGGGAATGTACGAATCTAATCTTGGGCATGACAATATTAGAGTTCATAGCTGACCAGGATCAATTCCTACACGAAATCTTTCGATGCCTTTGCCCTGCAGGTCATCTCATATTAGGAGTGCTGGCATCAACCAATCTTTGGGCTATTGAACGACGAATCCGCAACCTAGCTCAGCAAGATGTCTTTGAGCTTGCACGATTTCCAAGCCCCTGGCAAGTAATCCGCATCCTACGTGAAAATGGATTTTCCCAGGTCACTTACCGGGGGTCAGTGTACGCTCCACCCTTTGCATCCGCACGATGTCTACCGGCTTTTCATTACCTTGATATGAAACTGGGTACTCGATGGCTAAGTCGAGCATTTGGTGCGTTTCTGGTCTTTAATTCGCGACGAAGCGATTCTAAGCAATATGTGAAGTGAAGCGTTTATAGGGATCTTCTCCGGGTTCAAGCTGCCAAGATTTTTCGTCTGTTTCTAAGCGTATTTGTTTCTTCTTGGTAAATGTACCGATGAGTGCCGCCTTTCGGTCAAACTTTTTTACCGCGTGAATTATTTCGTCTGCCACTTGGGGTTCAGTAACGATCAAAAAACTCCCAAAGGAAGAACAATAGAGCAGATTCCAATCCAAGTAGTTGGAAAGTGTGATGCTTGCTTCATCCCAAGGAATCTGATTGTATTGGATTGTGATTCCCTGTCCCGTTGCCCTTTGAAGCTCAAATAACGCCGTTGCTAAGCCTCCTTCCGCAAGGTCGTGTAACATTGTGATTTTTTCTTTTGGAAGGGCGTTAACCACGGGAACAACAGAAAAAGGGCTTAGGTCATTGGCAATCTCTTTACATTGTGATCGTGGGAGAATGGTTTCTACGGTTGAAGGTTCTACATTGGCGAGAAACCACAAGGTTTCCCTTGTAACGGGTCCGACGGCTATTAGTACATCATTGGGTTTTACTTTGAGGTCAGATATGGGTTCCTCTGGTAAAAGTCCAAAACACGTCGTTGTAATCAGAGGAACTTGAATTCCGTCATAGCCCCCTGTGTGTCCCCCGATGACCTTAAGATTAAGTTGTTGAGCTTCTCGTCCGAGTTGTTTCATAGTCATGGTGAGCCATTGCTTTTTGGTATTGGGCGGGTAATATACTCCTAAAGAGAGGAACTGGGGAGTGGCCCAAGCCATAGCGACATCAGTTGCAGAATAGTGAGCAGCAAAAAAGCCATAGAACTGGAGTGGTATTCCTAAGACGGGATCTGAAGCAACGACCACGTTACCCTCAATCCGTGTTGAGCCATAATCAAGAAGTACAGTACGCAAATCTTCAACTCGGGGAAGATGGGGGAATACCAATTTTTCAAGCTCATATAGCGGAAGTTTACCCTTGGGAAGGGTCATAATGATGGCACCTCTCATGAAACTGCATCTTTGCAGGTTATAACGAATACGGTTCACAGAAGAATAGACGGGTTACTCATGGGTGGTATTTCGGTCGGGTTGGGTGTGAGGTTCTCTAGCGATGAGAATGGTCGCGAGAAAAATCAGAGCTGCACCAAATGCCTGCCATATCGCCACAGGCTGTCCAAGAAATAGAAAACCAAAAATTACTGCACTTATAGGATCCAAGAGAAGGATAATAGCGGCAGCAGAGGCATCCACTTTTTCCACACCAACGTTGGTTAAGAGGTAGGGGATGGTAGTGGCAATCAAGCCAAAACCGAGTAATAGTAGCCATGCGAGGGGGGGTAGAAAGAGCTGGATTCCAACAATTCTAGGATCGGTTACAAAGAGGCTAATGATACTAATAATCGGGGCCATCCAAAGCATTGCAAAGAAAAATCCCCAAAATGTTGTGACGGAGGGGCGATAGCCTTCATAGCCACTCCATTTTCGTCCTAAAACCATATAAATCGCTGCAAAACCTGCGTTGGATAAAGACAAGAGGATTCCTGCAATGGGGACTGCGACAAGATAAGGAAAGATGGGAATTGAAACAATCACTGCGCCTATGATTGAGAGAGGTACAGCAATGAGTCGGATTGGCGTCATTGATTCTTTCAGAAAGAGACGCCCTAAGATTAGGGTGATTGCGGGGTAGAGGTAGGTGATGGAGACAGCTACCACAACGGGTGTCCCGATGGCGATGGCAGTGATGTAGACGATGAGACTAAGAGCTAAACCAAGTAATCCGTAGACGCCAAATGGAGTCAGATGTTTGCGTTGAATGGTGATACCTCGAAAGGAATAGACAAGCCCGAGTCCGATGAAAATGTAGAGAACAGAGAATATTGTTCGAAAGAGAGCCTGTTGAAGTGAGGATACCCCCAAGAAGGTTAAGTAAAAGGAGAATACGGGGATAGTCCCAAAACACACAGCCGCGATGATGAGACTCATATAGCTGATTTTTCGGGATTTGGCCATCCACACTCACCTTGATAACTATTCAAGAGTTCAAATGCCCAGAACAAGTATATCTATGTCTTATAGAGTGTAACAGCATTTGCTCCACCCTGAAGTGCTTTGATATTATCTTTTTCAAAGCGTCGGAGTTTGTCATCAGTTTTTATTGTTTGTACTAATAGCGTGATGTCGATACGACCATCAATCGTGGCTAATGCCCCAAGAGAGGCAATGCCCATATATCTGACATTACCAAGTTTTTCGGCTAGTTTTCGTATTTCCGCTAGATAAATCGTAGTGCTGTTATTCTCTAGGAGATCTGCCAGCCCTAGTTGTACGGCTGTATTAGGAATTATTTCCGCTTCAAGTAGGAGCAGATCACTGCTGAGATCGGGGCTAATGGAGCAGCACTTCTTGAAAGCAGGTGTAGAGAGAACGATAAGGATATCTGGTTTCACAAAACCTAATTCATAGATTGGATTCGATGAGATACTGAGATCTGCAGTGCAGGCACCACCTCGTGCAGCAGCACCGTGGGATTCTGTTTGGAGAACATGGAATCCTTTTTGCGTAAAGGTTAGCCCAAGAACACGGCTAGCGGTAACTACACCATAGCCACCATACCCTGCAAATCGAATCGTTATATGCATTCTATACCAGGCCTCCTCACTGGTCCCAGAGTTCTTGCAGGTGTTCAATTACTGTTGGTTGAATGACTCGTTTGAACACGCCTAACTCAATGAACTTATTTTTAAATTTCAATTGATAGACCGGGTGCCCGAGATTTTCTCCGGTTTTTTTACCTTTCAACGCCTTGAGCATCCATGCACCGGGATATCGCCTATACTGCTCTAGTTCTTCAGGGGAGAGAGTGGATTGAAACTCAGAGAAGAACCTTGCAGCATAAGTCGGGCATTGTGAAATAATTTCAATGAATGCAAATCCTGGATGAAGAATCGCCTCCTTGATTGTTGCGATGATTTCATTCACATAGAATGTGGTCCATCGTGCAACGAAGCTTGCTCCAGCGCCTAATACGAGTTTCGCTAGATCAAACGGTGCTTCAGCATGTTGTGGATAAGTCGATGTTTGTACATGGAGTGGCGTAGTTGGCGCAGATTGACCTCCGGTCATACCATAATTGAGATTGTTGACAAGGATTACTGTCATGGGGATATTGCGCCGAGCGGCATGTATAAGGTGATTTCCACCAATAGCGGCTCCATCACCATCTCCTGTGAACACTACAACACGCAGGTTAGGGTTCATGACCTTTGCTCCGGTGGCAAAAGCAATTGCTCGCCCATGGGTTGTGTGAAGTGTATCACCCTTAAAGTGGGGACTTGGAATCCAAGCTGAACAGCCTATACCAGAAACGCCCAAGATATCTTGGTGTCGAATCTTTTTAGCCTGAATGAGTTCATCGATTGCACGTACAAATCCATTCAGAATTGTTCCATTCCCACATCCTGCACAAAAGGCACTGGGAAGATGGCGAAGGTAATTCTCGCGATAATATTGTTGAGGCCTCCCCAGCGATACTTTTGGTTTCGTCATGCGGGATCATCTCCCATAATTACTTCGAGAATTTCATCCGAATGATGGACCTCTCCTGCCACCTTGGGCACACTAATCACCTCAGTATGACATGCAAGGCGAGCAATTTCATTTACCATCATTCCCATATTCATTTCCACCACAAGGACGCGAGGAATTTCTTTCAACAAATTTGTTAGTTGAGAAACATGAAGCGGCCAGAGGGTCTTCAAGCGGATGAAGCCCACATCAAGACCCTTTTTCCTTGCTCTTTGCACTGCCTGATAAGCTGGTCGAGCAGAAGCCCCAAAACTTAACACAACGGTTTGAGCAGAATCAAGATGCGTTGAGTCCAAATCGAGTCCCTCTTCCTGGAGAGCAAGTTCTGCTTGACGATTCTTCTCGAAGAGCCATTTGATTGTTTCACGATGAAAATGGGGAGTATAATCTCGAACCCCTGTCGATCGATGTGCTGACCCAGTTACGAGCAGATTAAGTCCGTCACCAAATCGAGGCATTTCATATCGGAGGAAAATCTCTTCAGAATGAGAGTCTTGCATAGTGAGTTGCTGACGATTAACAATGGGGAACTTGCCTAGTTTTGGGATTGTAAGGGGTTCGCGCATGTAGCTGATTTCTCCATCAGTCATGACTAAAGTTGGGGTCCGAAAGCGTTCAGCATAGTTGAATGCGTGAATGGTAAAATCGAACATTTCCTGGACGGACCATGGACTAAACGCAATCGGTGGAACATCACCATGGGTGCCAAACCGGGCCTGCATGATATCCTGTTGCCCTGGCATTGTGGCTTGCCCGGTACTTGGTCCGGAGCGTTGAGCATCAATTATAACTACTGGCGTTTCGGTGAGATATGCATATCCGAGATTTTCCTGCATTAGACTGAAGCCGGGCCCAGAGGTGGCTGTCATTGCCTTTCCACCCGCCCAGGAGGCACCGATTATTGCGGCGATTGAGGCGATTTCGTCTTCCATTTGGAGATAGTAGCCTTTCACCTTGGGTAGACGTTGAGCCATCCATTCGACGATACTAGTGGCCGGGGTTATAGGATAGCCCGCAAAGAAGCGGCAGCCGGCATAAATGGCGCCTTCAGCACATGCAGTACCCCCATCAACAAAGTGTAGGCCAGTTTTCATTTCTCTTTCACCTCAATCATGATTGCAGCATCTGGACATCGTTTTTCACATAATCGGCATGGTACACCTTGTTTTCCCCGTACCAACATGCAATTGGTTTCACCATTTTTGATAAGGCAGGGACTATGTCCACCCCATGCTGTGGGCTTATCTTCCGCTAAGATTTTCGTTGGACAAAAAAGGATGCAGATGCCACAGCCTTTGCACAAATTCTCATCAACGGTGAGTTTGATGTACCGAGAGATTCTTCATTCCTCCTCAAGTCATGTTTATGTTCCTACTCGTCGATGAATTTATATGAGCACCTAAAGTTTTATGGAAAGACGATATGACAATGTCGTCATGATCAAAGCTGCCAGTAGTCGATTTCCTCGATGGCTTACCGCCGTTTTCATGTTTGTCATTACTTTCGTACTCACCACTTTGACCTATTTTATTGATATTGTGGCGGCTCTATACTATTATATTACCATCCTCGCTGTGCTATGCCTTTGGCTATATGTTGATCGGCAACCACCTGAAGGTTTAGGGTTTCGTTTTGAACATCGTTGGTGGCTACAGATAACCCTTGGTATCTTCCTTGCGGGGATTGTGCTAGGACTTATCATCTGGTTCGAGACGCTAGTAGGTTGGGTGGCACTCACTCCGAGTTTTCTTAGTCAACCACTAGGTCTCGTAATTGGCTTTTTCGCAGTCTATGCGGTGAATCAGGCAGTAATCACTACTAGCGAAGAACTTGTGAGTCGAGGATATATCCAACAAAACCTTGGAACCAGTTTATCAATCCCGGCTACGATTTTTATTTCTGCATTCATGTTTGCACTTTTTCATATACCAGCAATTATCTATCTAATGTTGACACCGATATTTGCCATAATCATGTTTTGTAATGTCTTTTTAGGCGGAGTCGTGTTAGGTTTAGCTTTTGCCCGGACCCAAAATCTCTGGTTATCTATTGGGCTCCATTTTGGTTGGAACACCATGTTATATCATATTGTAGGAATTCGGGGAGATGGAGTGTTTCAATATCAAAGCCTAGCTTCAGAGATATTCACTGGAGGAACTACAGGTCCTGAAGCAGGGATATTAGGTACTATTGGTTTCCTTTTTCTCATCATCATTATTTGGATTTGTACAAAAGAAGTTGATGGCCAACTCTTACGTACTTTTGAGCCGAAACCGCTTCTGATGTTTGCGGCTGGCTTCCTCGTCATTCTAATTCCTGTGGTATTAGGTCTGCTCTTAGCTGGCATGTGGATCTTTCTTGTTATCTGGATTGTATATGCGATTTTCTTTCTTCAGATATGGGAAAACCGAATTCTTTGTAGTCATTGTCCCTATTATGGTTCGGAGGGTCGAACTCTACGATGCCATGCAAATTATGGATTATACAAACTGTGGAAATATAATCCAGCTCCAATGAGTCGATTGGAGCAGGCACAAATGGTAGTTGGGGTTGCAATCATGCTTGGGTTCCCCTTTCCATTCTTGTTTTGGGGTCAACAGTGGCTTTACCTAATATTTGCATCCTTTGGAGCAATTGTTCTTGGAGCGATTCTCTTTGGATGGTTATGTCTGCGGTGTGTGAATTTTTCTTGCCCTTTTAATCGCGTGCCCAAGAAGGAGATTTATGCCTTTTTGAAGGAACATCCTGAGATGAGAAAAGCCTGGAGGAGAAAGCGTTACAAAGGAACATGAACCGAAATTGGTTACTTCTCCTTATTTAATTTCAGGGCAAGTTTGGCAACGCGCGCTCCAACGAGTTGGCTATTCCGAATGGCGATTTCATCTTTAGGTGTTCCACGCCATGTGAAGCCTTCACTTTGGAGCCCGGTCATTCCAGCCCATGCTTCCTTTACTGGATCACCGACTCCCCCGGCTACAATCATTCCTTGCCCGAGTGCATAATTGATTATGGTAATTGCTGTGGTTTCTTGCCCTCCGTGCCTAAGACCTGCTGCAACAATAACGCCAACAATTTTATCGCGAAGGCGATGATCGAGCATTTTTCTTGTTCGTGAGCGGTCGATGAGGTTCTTAAGAAGACCTGGGACGGTGGAGAAGTACGATGGACTAGCAAAAATAATGCCATGGGCTGCTTCCATTTTATCGAGAACCTTCGGAACATCATCCTTGACATCCTCTGGACACGACCTTTGCCGAACGCAATTATCACAGCCAGTACAAGGTAGGATGTTATGATCTGCAAGGCGGAGTAGTTCGGTATTAACTTTGCCAACAGATTGGGCAGCTTCCAGCGATTTTGTTAACAGAAATTCCGAGCTGGATTTTTCTTTCTTTGGTGAGCCACAAATTCCCAAGACAGTGATTGTCATAATAAGATGCTTCAGCATTGGTTATTATAATCCTTTACGGATTTCCCCAATATAATTCCTTGACCCTCTCAATGATAAGACAGCGAAATCAACGTCGTTTTGATCCTTGAAGGCTTTGCTCAATGCGGTGAAGACCACTAGGAGTATTCACATTAGTGAATGTGAGAAGTTTGCTGTCAAATCTTTGAAGGGCAGTAGTTGAAAGGTATATCACACGCCCGATATTATCAATCAGACATTGCATCCGTTTATTTTGTTCTTCAAGACACGTAGATGCCACTTCTTGGGCGATTTCTGTTGCATAAACTGAGTGGAGCGGTTCGACCCAGCCATTAGGCCAGCGTGGAACAGCGGCATGATGGTTTTCGACCATACTCCAAAGAATCTCAAAAAACATTTCATGGATTAACGGAGAATCGCAAGGGAGTAATTGGGTATATGGGCTCTTAGCGTGTTGAAAGGCGGTTAAAGCCCCAGCTAGAGGGCAGCGGATATCAGTCTTGATGTCTGTGAAGATTTGTTCTTCAGAGTAATGTGCAGAGAATAATTCACGATCCTCTATTGAATGGACGATTATGAGTATTTCATTTGCATAAGCTTCACAGGCATCCACCACATGTAAGAAAAGAGGTTTGCCTGCGACTATTGCAAGGGCTTTAGAGGGTTTGAAACGGTTACTTTGTCCACCGGCTAAGATCGCGACAGTAACTGGTTGCACTGCTAAATCCACTCAACAACAAGCTGTTCATCCTTATGCGGCATCAGAAGTGAATAGAACTAAAAAGGTATTGATAAGCCGATTCATAAACCAAAAAACAGGGATAGTGTTGAAGGTATGGAATGTGGTCTCCCCTCCAACAACAAATTAATATTCACCCTAGAACCTAAAAGGGGCAAAAAGAAGGTTTTAAAACACCAAATTCTTCGAATAACTTTAATTTTTTATATATTTTGAGGATAAAAACTGTAATAGCAGCCTAAAACTCTAAAAAACCTTTCTAAGACTTTTAAATAGGATTCTAAGTTTGAACTCATAGAAAATATAATAGCAGAATAGCACTTTATTACATAAAAGTCGCCTATAAACCAATACACCAGGGATATGCAGTATGTCCAAAGAAGCCTTTGACAAACTAGAGAACCGAATCCTCTCACGTTTAGATCCACAGGATCGACGCGATGTGCGGAGCTTACTCCGGAATGTTACACTCTTTATTAGACGAATTGAGAGGACACACCTTAGTGAAGGAGAAAAGAACTACCCGAGTCATCCACTTTTCTCTCACAGAGACCAAAAAGGAGGGCAAAATACAGCAGAAACCTTGCGTTATCGTTTACAATTTGTTGACCGATTTCACATTGATAAGAAGCAATACATCATCGATGTGTTGACCCAAAACGTACCCATGGGAGGTAAAAAACAATTATCAACCCGTAAAGCGCAAATCCTTTGGCAATTATTTCAAGATCCAATCATACCAAAATACCAAATTGCGAAGAAAATAGGTACGACACCTCGCACAGTTTCGAAGGATTTAACGGAACTGGAACAGGATTATGCACTGCGCGTTTTCACGAATATTGATCCACATAAATTCCATTTAACCATGCGCATCATAATGTTTGAGACTTACTCCTTTAATCATACTAAGAAGTTGGAAAAATTTGTATCAAACCATCGTGGGTTTCTACTATACTTTCGACTCGATCAAGACATGCGTCAAGGAACTGTCACTTTTCGTTATCCAGACCAGCCAAATGGGCATCAAATGTTTGAGAAACGATATAGCTGGCTTAATGATGAATTCTTCAAAGAATCTTATCAGATTCAAGCCCTCGGACTATACCAATCGATTTCTTTCGAGATGTATAACCCAACAATACATGCATTCTCAATCGAACCAGAAATAGTGTCACAAGTTCCCTTTGATTACAGTAGGCAGTCCATAGATACTCTTCCGCAACCTCGTGGATTTGACTTCACCGAGTCTTTTGATTTTGATCAAGCAGATTTTCTGTTATCAGGAATCTTGTATTCATCTGGACCTCTTACACACCCGGAGTACAAACAAAATTTGTTAGCCCGATTTGGAATTAATTACTCGATGAAAACAATCTGGAAAAAACAGCAACGTTTACGAAAGGAGAAAGCGGGGTATCCGATGATTGAATTACAAATTCCGGGCTTCGATGAAGATATGATGCTAGTTGTATTCTGCACACCTAAAGCTACTTCAGCGATTCGTGCCATCTCTGCTTTTCTTCCATCAGTGATGTTCATCAATACCAATTCTGGCTGCCTATTGCGGATTCAACGCCCTGTTCACACATCTGCTCTCACAGGTCAACTGATTCGGAAAATCCATAATCAACAAGGAGTAACTGATGTCAAACTACTTCGCTACAAACAAAGATTACAAACACCATTATTACCTGCGATTGTCAATCGATGGAATGCAGCAGAACAAGAATGGCAGCTTGAAGAAGGAGACATTTAGTCCACAAGGAGAGACAATATGATGACACTAAAACGAATTCAAACTGTAGGAACAAGAAACTCGCCTTCCATCGACTCAGATTTCATTGAAAATATAATATCGCGTTCTGAACCAGTAGAGGACCGAGATGATCTCCGCCAATTTCTCACAAATGTTCGTCTCTTCATTAAACGGGTGGATGGATTTGATTTAACCGAAGAAGAAAAAGAATATCCTGCGCATCCCCAGTTCAGCCACCTTACATTTAGAAAAGGAAAGAATACAGCTGAAGGTCTTAAAGCCCGATTGAGAACTATCGATCGGTATCAGATTACGAACGTTCAGCAAATAATAAACATCATTGCGTCAACAGCCGTCTCAAGTCAAATGGAAAGCCTTACACTTCGACAGATTCGTCTTATTGAAGAATTGCATAAAAAGCCTTTAGCAGCTCAATATGAACTCGCTGAGAGACTTTTCACTACATCGCAGGTAATTCGACAGGAGTTGACACAGCTCCGTCAAAATTTCTCTTTGGCCGTTCTCTATGATTTTGACTGTCACAAATTTCGACTAAATTCTTATGAGATAGATTTTCGCACTAAATCGCTTGATGCGTCTCAAGAATTGGAAACATATTTTCGGAGAACCCAGCCCACCTTTTTACAGCGCCTTAATTTTGACCATAATTATCGTGATGGATTCTTCTATTATTTCATACCAGATCAACCATCAGGGCAAAGAATGTTTGCAGAACGAGTAGAATGGTTGAATTCCAATTTTCTTGAAGATTTATCGATATTTCAGGTCCACAGTTTTCAAATTGACATCTCATTCGAAAATTATAATCATTTGACTGGAACATGGATGCTCAACGCAGATACCTTCTCAGCCGGAATGCTCCAGTTCTTATCACACCAAGAGCGAAGCCAGCTTCCGCCCCGTGGAATGATATTTGGTGACTTTAATCGTTTTGATAGGATTGATTTCATCATTGTGTCCACAGCATATGTCTTTGGGAAAAAGCGATATACGGATATTTGTCAGAAAGTGTTAGAACGGCACGGCTACTCATTATCTAGAAAAACAATATGGAATCGACTGAAGAAACTGTACCAGATGGGCACGATTTATCCATTGCTTTGGTATGATATTCCTGACTTTGAAGAGTTGGTCAAGTTTAGTATTATTTGTACTCCAGAGGCAATAGAACCGATTTACCGGCTCATTTCAATACTTCCGTACACCTACTCTTTAAGAACAGATGTAGGCATAACGTTCACGTTTCAAAGACCCAGTCGTTGTACTTCAATCACCGGATTATTAGTGGAGACATTTGATCAGATTGAAGGCGTTTCCAACATCAAGATAATCCGTTATGAACCCACCTTTAGCCCACAATTGTCTACCAAAACGGCAGACCGATGGGATGAAAGCCGCCAACGTTGGTTACCCCAGAAAGGCGACATCTAATTGAAGAGCTCATTTTGATTTGGAGTGGATTATTTTGAAAAAGTGGTCGACTAATTCATTAGCCACATTGATATCAGTGACTTGCTGCAACCCTTGCCATCCACTGCTGCTGTTAACTTCTGTAACAACTAATCCTTGTTCTGTTTCTAAGATGTCAACACCTGTATATTCAAGTCCAATTGTTTTTGCGCATTTTACTGCTAGATTGGCTAATTCGGATGTAAGAGGGTAAGGATGTGGTTCTGCCCCTTGTCTGATTGTAGTTTTCCAAGTATCTCCGATCCGAGTCATAGCAGCGATAGCTCTGTTTCCAATTACAAAGACCCGGATATCGCGATTTCCATGTTCGAGATATTCTTGAATATACATAACGTAGCGACTTGCCTCCAGTGAACGAAATACACGCCTGGCAATCTCATGGTCACTGACTCGAGTCATGCCCACTCCACCTGACCCGAACAGAGGTTTCACCACGACATCTTTGTAACGTCGAAAAGCGCGAAGACCATCTCGGGTATATTGTGTCACTGTTGTCCGTGGGACAGGTATTCCAGCTAATTCTAATAGCCTTAGAGTATAGTATTTGTCTACTGCTTTTTCAACGGCCTGAGGACGATTCATAAAAGGAATACCAAGTCGCTCAAGGCAGTGAAGAGTATCCATTCGTAAAATAACCTGTTCCAATGAGCCACCAGGAACTGCACGCGTAAATACTCCTTCCAAAGTGGTCAAATCTTCTTTTTTGAATTGAACACGCGGTCGTTTACCACCTACGCGGACAACTGTTTCTATAATGTTGAAAACGACACAGTCGGTATCTCGGCGCTCAATTTCATCCACAACCCGACTTGTCTCCCAGCCCTCCGGTTCAGCTGAAGCGACTCCAACTCGTTTGATTTTTTTCGCCATTCTATTTCACCGACGAAAGAGGTCCCTTTCTGCTTCTCGAACAAGCATTCTTGCAGAGCCCCTACCTTTTTCATAGGAGTATCCACGAATCACAATAACTGCGTTTCCTTCATCAGCTTCACCCATCAATAATTCAGCAGCGGATGCGAGTTCATCAGCGATTGCGATTTTGGTTGTGCGTAACTCATACCCAAAGAGGTCGGTCAACCCGATGTAATTTTTTATTGGTATAAACCCAGCAATGCCGATGGCGATATTAATCGCGCCTTCACGAAAGGGACGACCATGTGTATCGGAAATAATAATCGCAATCTCAATGCCCAATTGTGTTTTGATAGAATTTCTTATTTCATTCGCTGAACGATCTGGATCCTCGGGAAGTAATGTTACACATTCGTCTTCCGGAACATTTGAAGAATCGACACCAGCATTCGCACAAACATAACCATGTGGGGTTTCTACGATGAGATGACCTTGCTCAGCTCGCACAACCCTTTCTGAGGCTTGGAGGATAACTTCGACAAGTTCAGGTCGTTTATTCAGCTTATTTGCTATTTCAATAGCCTGAGTGGAGGGGGTAACCGTTGACAGTTTAATGATACGTCCCTCGGCGCGAGAAATGACAGTTTGGGCGATGATTAAGATATCACCATTTTGTAGCGAGAATCCACTTTTTCGACTTGCATCGCAAATCTGAACCCCGACATCATCGCCTTCTTTAATGATGGCTAAGCCGGGTAAGGAATGAACTGAATACGATGAGGAAATACCAGTGCTAGGTGAAGGCATAATCAGGTCGTTCGGGACTCCGTTCTTCCCGCTTAAGAGTTTGCCGACGTCAAGGACGAATACTGAAGGAAACCTATAAAGACGAGAACCACTGCTGCAATCTTATCAGTGCATTACTGATTTCAGTGGAATACCTCGAGTGTGAAGCATATGGGCGATAAAATCATCAAATATCATGTCCAAAAAGACCAGTTGGTCCGAGTTCCCTCAGATTACCTGAGTGAGTTCGCTACGGGCGATGTGTACCTGGTTGACACGGGAAGTGTCATTTATTCATGGATTGGAAAAAAAGCCACTCCAGATGAACGTTTCATCGGAGCTATCACATCCGTATGGAAAGACCAAGATAGGAAGGGAGCAGCAAAGTTAGTCACGATTAGCGAAGGTAAGGAACCCAAAGAATTCTTGAAACTCTTCAAAGACAAAATCACGATTACAGAACAAGACACCGAAGGAATTCTAAAACGTGTAGCCCTCAAACACCACGAATTCAAGCTGTTTCGTGTCCATATCGAAGACGATTTGAATTTGTATTATGAAGTCGACTGCTCGAAAGAATCCCTCGCGTCGGATGATGTCTTCCTTTTAGATACCTATAATGAAATCTATATCTGGCGTGGTCAAAAATCCACAGCATTTGAACGATGGGAAGCGATGAACATCGCCGAAGGTTACGATGCACAACGCACAAGTCGTCAAGAAATCATTATTGTCGAAGAAGGCGAAGAGCCAGAAGACTTCTTAGAAATTCTCGATTAATTTCTCAGAAACAACAATGGTGTGGAGGTAACCAAGAAAGGGGAAGAAACCCTATCTTTTAGTAATAATACAGTAGGCCCCAGAGCCCTTCTTGGTCAATTTCCCACTGGTCATTTTCGCTTTTTCCCGACGCAGCCCATGTAAACCAGTCGAACTCTGCCCCAGTGCAGGCGAGAGACACTGGGACAGAGCACTGTGACTGGTTAAGTGGCTTCATCGAGGACTAAGCTAACAAATTTACCCAATCGACCCGTGTGTTGAATAGCCTTGATCAGTCGGGCCTCGTGCGTCGACTTCTTGACAAGAAGATGATTCTCTCGGACGACAGCGAGTTCCGTGAGAAGGTCATAGAGTCGACGTAGTTCAACTCGATCGACTTGCTCAGAAAGGCGTTCCAGGAGGCGGAACACATCGGTCATTTCAACCTTCTCGAGCTGGTCAAGTTGCTCCGTGACATTATGCGACCGCAAATAGGATCGGGCTAGTCGTAAAATTGGGTCGCTTGCGTTTTCTGTCCCTGTGGTCACGGCAATTCCCCTCAGAGTCGCCATGTTACGCACCCCCGATGCTGGCGACGTTAGAGATTTCTTGACCATTGGGCTCAACGCGTACGCGAACTCCGCTGGGAGTCGCTTCAACGATGACCCGACCATTAAGGCCGCAGGTATCCTTGACTAATTCTAATAGCAAGGTACCAATTGCTCCGATTTCTCGGAGGTCTTCACATCCCGTCTTCGGGGTAATACAGAGATCAATTGGGTAGGCGTCCGTGACGCCAATCATTCGCTGGGTTTCTTCCATCAGTTCTGTAGCCACTTTTTTCTCCACCTTTCTAAACACAACTAGGAAAAATAAGAACGTGAACACAATGCCGTAGTGATATTCGTACTGAGCAAGCCAACTCAGTTTATCCGTTCTTTAGAACGGCCAAACATCAGATGTCCACGGACCCATTGTGCGTTTTTCACATCCGGTAATTTTTCCCTTGCGAGTGTGTTTGCTGGAATCTATTACAAACAATGGATACTAGCCTTTAAGTATCCGTTCAGAGAGCGGTGAACGGAGCTGACAAAAAAGCCGATTCATCGAAAAAAACCATCCAGAGCTTAGAATAGACTTTAAACACGTTAATGGTGATGCATTCCTGTAACAGGATTTTGAGTCATCTTCTATAATTTCAACTTTTCGTCAAAAGGAAACTTTTTATGCCTGTTTCTTTCTTTCTGACGATGGTGTGGCGCGCGTGCAATCGGTGGTTGAAGTAGCAGATTTACTCTCATCATTGAAGCACAATATTCATGAAAATATGCGCCCAAGCGAAGAACTATTCGAAATAGATCTTTTACTCGATAATCTGAAACTTTATGCAAAACGAGTGAAAGGTGTACCACTTAACGAAGAAGATCACAGGCTCCAACCGTACAAAGAATTCGATGGCATGGTTGTGACACCTCGCGAACGAACGTATAATTCGTTGTTGCGACGACTTAAGGTCATCCTTCGATTCAACATCACTTCTTATGAGAAGGTTACCCGGGATCTATTACGGGGATTAATCTCTGAAGAAGCCGATCGGATAACTGGAAGAGAAATCCGGTTAATGACGTTGCTGTATCAACGCCCCAACACGCCGCAGGCACAAATGGTAAAAGAGTTGAATGTCAGTCTGCCTACGATACGAAAGGACATCAAGACCTTAGAAGAGAAAATTGGTTTAAGGTTTGCCAATATGGTTGACTGGGGACGGTTTAAATTACGGCATTACGGGATTTTCTTCATTACCTCAGGTGTTGAAGCATCGAAGAATCTCGCAAAGGTCCTAAATGAAGAGATGTCCACTTATTTGAGAAGAGTGAATTTTGATACAACATTTCAGAGGGGCTTTGCCGGTTTTCTGATCCCGGATCAAGGAAAACCCACACAACTCTTTTCAGAGCAAATTAAATTGTTAAGCGAAAAGTTCTTCGAAGAGCACCAGCTCCACCAAATTAAGAAATACAACCAATCGATTTGCTTTGATCATTTTGACTATGAAACCAGCACATGGATGATTGAAGGTGATGTTTCAACTCTCGGCCTTCTTAATTTTGTACGGGAAAACTGGGCGATTCTTCCAAAGCCACGAGGGTTATCCAATACTCTAGCACGTCCTTTCGATGACCTTGATTATTATCTTGCCTGTTTATTAGGTGGGGATAGTAATGCACCAATGAAGAAAATTTTAAGCAGATTAGAAGCAGTGGGAATCAAAGCACCTCGAACAACTGTATCTACACGAAAGAACCGTCTCCACAAAGAAAGGACATTGGAACCCTTTTTCACTTTTGGGACGCCACAACTCCCCTTTTTCATTACTTTTGCAATTAGATGCGAGCCACATATTGCAGAGCAGCTGGCTGTGGCTGTTGCACAAATGCCACAGGGTTTCGTGTCAATTTCGAATATGGGTTGTGTTATTAATGTGTATGTGCCCGCAAGGAGCCTCGGAACTATTCTAAATCTTCTTTCACTAACACTTGAGGAGGAGGGAGTTCATGAGGTGTGGCAGATGCAACAGTATCGCAATATGGGATCTTATGGACCTGCACGAATTGCTCATAAGTGGAATGGGTCATATTGGACCTGGTCTGAGGATGAATTCGCTCTTCCATCTTTGGGACTCGAGTTCTAACAATTAAATACGAAAGATATTTGTTTAGCGGAATTCAGGGTAGGAGTCCTTTCAATATTAGGTGGTGCAGCGTATTAGTAGTAAATTGATAGTTCGAGAAGGCGATTTCATTGAAACCATTGAAGGGCTTATTTTTGATGTCAAGGGACTCGTGCATCCACCGGATAGAGTTATCGCATTCTTGCGATATTATCCCTCGCCGAATGGGAAGCGAGAAAGAGATGGGCAACGTTATGATAAGGTCTATCATCTAACTGAACGCTTCGATTATCTGCGAGAACATTATCCACACTATCTATACCATGACAAAGTATTTGGAACAGAATTGCAGAACATACCTCATTCTTTCATACGGGAAATCTTTCATCCGAAGGAACAGCTTCTTCGACTGAGAGAGCTTGAGCAACGAGACGCATTGCAGCAAGATGTGGTTACCTTTGCTGATATTATTGAGGAGAAGGCACGGGTTTCAGCTGACGCCTTGGGGATTTCTGGTAGTGTCCAAGTAAATCTTCATGGAGAGACCTCAGATATTGATTTGATCGTGTATGGTCGTCGAGAAGCACGAGCAGTACAGCTGGCATTACGCCGGGCTCATTTGATACCCGAAGAAGGAATTTCGGGGTATCGATTGGACACATACCGAACCGTCTACAACTTACGGTGGTCAGGGACCGGTATCCCCATCGAAAAGATGCTGTTAGTTGATGGGTTGAAGTCCATGCATGGAGTATTTGGGGGGCACCACTACTTCATTCGAGCAATACTGGATTGGGATGAGATTCAAGAGGAATATGGGGATTGCATATACGAACCGATTGGACAGGCTCGAGCCCAATGCACGATTTCTGATGATCGTGATGGTCTATTTACTCCATGCCGTTATGAAATTGATGATGTAGTATTTTTGAAAGGAAAGAAAATTCAAGATCTGCGCGAGATAGTCAGTTTTCGGGGACGATTTGCTGAACAGGTCCGCCAAGACGAAACTGTCGTGGTGCAGGGCATGGTAGAAATAGTCAAATGTGGGAAAGAAAAGTGGGGTCGGTTCTTGTTAGGTGCTCAACCAACAGATATCTTATTACCCCGTAATGTCATTTGATTAATATGCTGGTGGTTTAGGGGTGGCACGGCTTCCAAAAGACAAAGACTTTATCGAAACCAAAGAGGGATTATTTTTTACTGTTGTGGGATATTTGCATCCCCCAAATGCATATACTGCATACTTGAAGTACCGTCCGGATTCAAAGGGCAAATGGGAACGGGGAGGTGTTCGGTACCAGCGGATGATGCAAGTGTATAGTGCTGCTGAAGTGCAATCCAGCAGTAGTTGGTTACTGAAACATTTTCCTGAATACATCAAACTTGATCCAGTACGAGGGATTAAACTGCCATTGGTTCCTTGGGAGAATACTGTTGCTTATTATTTACCTGAGGTACGAATGGCTGAGATACTCCGCGATCCGCAAGATCCGCTGGAATCAAAGGCGAAGGCGTTGGTTACTCTGCTATCCGAAGCCAGTGGAGTTGACTTGAGCAGGTTTGGTGTTTCCGGATCGATTCTTTTAGAAATTCATAATCCAATGTTTTCCGATATTGATTTGCTCGTGTATGGATTAGAGAATGTGCAACGTGTTCGGGATGTGATGGACGAGTTATTTGGAGAGAATAAGGTCAAGCCCTACTCAGGGGAAGAGGTTCAATCATGGCAATTGCGGCAGGTAAGGATACTGGGAGTTCCTGCTCGCTACGCAGAACAAATTGCGTGGTCACATTGGCAACGTGGACGATTTGGAAAAACAGCTTTTTCGATAGGTGCAGTTCGAATGGATGGGGAAATCATGAACCAATATGGAGCTGAAACCTATTCGCCGGTAGAAGCTGTTGAATTCACAGCCACGATTATTGAGGATGAGGAAAACCTCTTTGTGCCAGCCCGATATTTAGTGGGTGATATCAACATGGAGGAGGGTTATACAGAATTACCTGCGTTAACGGAAGTAATTTCATTTGAAGGAGTGTTTGCAGCAGTTTTCAACAAAGGTGACCGGGTTAGGATCCGTGGAATGGTGGAGGCGGTTCGTGACGAGAAGGAGAATATCCTTCGAAACCATGTGATTGTTGGCACCTTGTCTTCGCAGGGTTGGATTGTGCGGCTTACTTCGGCATAAACTATTAGCTGTTTTTTGCTGCTTTGGACTTCAGCAAGAGATTTATTAAAGGTAATCAGTTATCGGTGGCATTCATAAGTGGAGTGTCGAAAAACAATGCCTAGCTTGGAAGTTGTGTTACTGACCGGTCGGACTCGCCGTCAAGGTGTCGGTCTTGAGGCTGGAAAACTAAGCGATATTTACCATGAGGCAACAACTCAGATTCGCCTTGATCCGACGGACTTGGAGAAACTTAAGATAGAACCTGGTGATATCGTAGAGGTTACCACAGAGCATGGCACTGTAGTACTTCGGGCAGAACTTGCACCTCGCCCCAGTGAGGGTATGGGTTTTATTCCATATGGTCCTTGGGCGAATTGCGTTATTAGTGGAGATACAGATAGCACAGGTATGCCGACTATGAAAGGCTTGAAGGCAAAAGTGACTCCAGCGCCAGACAAGCAGGTATTGACCTTGCAGGAATTGTTTGCGCATATACGCAATTCTAGAGCTTAGTATGATGGCATTCCACTAAGTTTGGGATATTCATGATTACAGTCATCATTCTAAGTCTCGCAATTTTCATTGGGTTGTTAGCGATTCTGGTTGCTATTTTGTTTTATCGACTAGTAATGCGTGAAGATGAAGGAAATGAAAAGATGCGAGAAGTGAGTAACCTCATTGAAGAAGGCGCCCACTCGTTTCTATCGGTCCAATATCGGATTCTTGCCTTTTTCACAATCGTAATGGCTGTGATTATTGCTGTAGCTGAGTTTTTCTTTGGATCGGCAACTCTTATTTCCATTGCGCTAGCAACGGCCGTATCCTTTATCATAGGATGTTTAGCTAGCATGCTTGCTGGATATATTGGTATGATGGTTGCGACGCGAGCAAACCGCCGCACAGCAGCAGCAGCGGAAGCTGGAGGCATGAAACCAGCTTTTCGAGTAGCTTTCCGAGCTGGATCCGTCATGGGCCTAATTATCAGCGGAATAGCACTTTCGGGAATTGCAGCCTTGTACATGCTCTGGAATTTTGTTTTTCCTTTTCTCGGAGTCGAAGGTGAAGTTGCTCTGTGGGAGATTATCGTTGGTTTTTCATTCGGTGCTAGCAGTGTGGCTTTATTCGCAAGAGCTGGAGGAGGAATTTTCACAAAAACGGCGGATGTTGCAGCCGACATTGTTGGAAAAGTAGATTACGATATTCCAGAAGACGATCCACGAAATCCAGCAGCGATTGCAGATGCAGTCGGAGATAATGTGGGTGACGTTGCCGGAACAGGAGCAGATATTTTTGACAGTAACATTGCTGCAATTTTAGCAGCATCAATTTTAGGTGCTACAATCGACCTAGCACTTTCTAATAACGGGATCAGCCCAATAATTCCGTATGGAATGGTTCCACTTCTAATTACAACCTTAGGTGGGATTGCAGCTGTTATTGGAGTTTTCACGGTTCGTACAAGTGAGAGTTGCGAGCCGGATTGTTCAATCAATCATGGAACTTATTATTCGACTATTCTGTTTGGAGTACTTGTGGTAATTGTCTTATTCCTTCTTCAGATACCCATTGTAATTGCTGTTGCGGGTATACTTGGGCTTTTAGCCGGAGTTCTTATCGGATTCGTCTCAGATATCTTTACTAACAATTATGGGCTAGGACGATTTCAACCTGTACAGAGTATGATAAGATCTGCAGAAACAAGCACTGGAACCTTAGCATTATCTGGTTATTCATATGGTCTTCTAAGCGTTGTTCCTTCAGTAGTGGGAATTGCAGTTGCACTGGTAGCTGCTTTTACTCTTGGAACCCTAATTCCTATCCCTGGACCAATTGGGTTCTGGCAGGCTGGTGTTTTTTCAGTATCGATTGCCGCCGTTGGATTACTTGCCACAAATGGTCTAGTAGTGAGTGCAGATGCTTATGGACCAATTGTAGATAATGCGCGGGGTATCATTGAGCAATCCGGAGCATCAAAAGAAGCAATAGAAGAATGCGATAAACTGGATGCAATTGGAAACACTACTAAGGCGATCACAAAAGGTTTTGCCATCGGTGCTTCAGCGTTATCAGTTTTTGCACTTTTTGCAGCCTATATTCAGCTCGCTTCTCAATTAAGCGGTACGGTCATTTACATCGACCTTTTGAATCCCATTGTGCTTGCAGGAGCGTTAATTGGAGGTATACTGCCAGCCGCGTTCTCAGCGATTTTAATTCTGGGTGTTCAAAAAAATGCTGACAAACTTATTCATGAGATCCATCGACAATTCCGAGATGAGCCAGGAATTCTCCAAGGAACAGTCAAGCCAAATTATGAGCGGGGGATCAAAATTTCTACTCAAGGCGCCTTACGCGAACTTCTACCAGCCACTATCATCGCCATCATCACCACAATTATTACAGGAATCATCTTGGGCCTCGAAGCACTTGCCGCCTATCTTGCGGGTGCAGTTATTGTTGGACTCATCCTTGCCTTATTCATGGATAACGCAGGTGGAGCTTGGGATAACGCCAAGAAATTCATCGAATCCCCTGCTTACGATCACGATAAGCCTAACTACCATAAAATACATTCAGCATCAGTAGTTGGCGACACCATAGGTGATCCATTCAAAGACACCGCTGGACCCTCCATCAATACTCTTCTCGCTCTCACAAGTCTCACAGCCACCATCTTCTTACCGCTAATTTGGACTGGACATCTGTGGATAATCCTACTCTTGTTTCCATAGTGAATGCAGAACATTGGGGGATATGGAATAATCGTTGTTATATGATGCCTAGAGGTAAAAAATTACTATTTAAAAAAATAAGACCTAATTGGTCCAAGAGCCAAGCAGTCATCAGTAATAATTTCCCCAGGAATTATTTCCGAACTAGCTAGTTCGGAATCAACTCTTTTTTTCTCATCTAAAATAAGAAATACTAACTGCCCGGATTCCATGCATTGAAAAACCCTGATATCGCGTTGGACTTAGCTCTAAGGTTAGGGTCTGATTGTTATGACTGAAAAGACTTTGATACGTAAGCCCTTATTACCTCCCATTTTGTTAGCAATCTTATTCTTTGTCGTCGCGATGATCTTTCGAATCATCGATATCTTCGTGTTACAACTACATATGACGAATTGGAGTATTATTCTCTCCAAAGTAATTCCACTTGTCATACTATTTCTCTACGTCGGTATTCTATATCGCACATTTTCAGTTCTTGGGATTCACTTTCGACATTTCATTATCAACTTAGTGCTTGGCGTTCTAATTTATCTTGTCTACTTCGTACTCCCCTACTTTCTCGAATATTTCGTTGAAATTGTATTGGGACTCGGTCCCATATTGAGTTTCACCACAGCACCTGTGATATGGATAGGATATTATGTTGTATTCTACATCATCAATTCCTTCACGGAAGAAGGGATCTTTCGCGGACTTATGATGCGATGCTTCATGACAAAGACGAATATGAACATCGCTAACATCATTCAAGCACTCTTCTTTGGCTTCTGGCATATTGTTTGGCCTATTAATTCATTGCTTAGTGGGTTTATGGACCCAATCAGTGCCACCTGGTATGCAGTATACTATGTGTTATCCTCCTTTGTCTTCGGCATCGTGGCGGGCTATCTGTTCCAGAAAACTAGCAGTTTATGGGGTCCAATCGTGTTACACACGCTCTGGAATATGACACTCTTCCTGATTAACTATAATTACTTGTTTCCGCCGACCGGTCCAATGAGCATAATCCTCTATGCTACAACCTTTGGCACAGAAGTTGTTGGTGCAATCATTGGTATCTTAGTTATCCGCTTCATTACTCAACGGCAAAAACTTCCCAAACTTACTCCCTGGAATACACCCCTACCATAATTCCACAAGTAGCTATGCTGAAAAAATCGTAGTTTGGGCGAACCGCTTAAATGACAGAACTGCACTGTAAACCTGCACCCTATGTTAGGTGCTAAATGAGGTTTACACTATGACGACCAAAGATACCGATGCAATCCTCTCTACCCCGCGATCACGAATTACAAAGCATGTCATTTGTCCGTTTTGCGGTTGCCTCTGTGATGATATCGAAGTTGCAGTAACCTTAACTGGTCCTCTCCCTCGTGTTCCGGAAGGAACGATTGTAGAAGCATTAAATGCCTGTCGTATTGGACATACCAAATTCCTGAAGGTGCGAGATGAGTATCGGATTTACAAACCTGAAATACGGTCAGGGAAGGATAAATCGCAAATTAAACAGGTGTCCTTAGAGGAAGCTGTGAAAGTCGCGGCCAAAATCCTTGCCAATGCAAAACGTCCAGTGATTTATGGATTAGCAAGCACCTCCAATGAGGCAAATGTGAAGGCCTTAGAGCTTGCAGAGGTTTCAGGTGCAGTCGTCGACAATACTTCTTCGGTGTGCCATGGCCCAGGAATTGAAGCCACGCAACGTGTTGGGATTGGCACCTGTACTCTGGGTAAAATCAAAAACTATTCGGATCTGATTGTTTATTGGGGTTGTAATCCGATTGCGGCGCATCCACGGCATACACGACGGTATTCACAATTTATTGAAGGCTTATTCCAACAGGTGGAAGATCGGAAGGTCTATCATATCGATGCCCGTCCCACACGATTCACTGATCAGGTTACAAATTCGATTATCGTTGAACCGAACAAGGATTATGAACTGCTGCAGGCAGTCCGAGCACTTCTGCGAGGCAAAGAGCTACAAGCCTCCGAAGTAGCCGGGGTCCCAATGCGACAAATTCGGGAGTTTACGAACGATCTCAAAAGTGCCAAATTTACCACTATTTTCTTTGGATTGGGATTAACCCAGACCCACGGAAAAGACCACAATGTAACGGCAGCTATCGATTTAACCGCAGATTTGAATCATCACACAAAAGCAGTGATTATGCCCTTGCGAGGGCACTTTAACGTTACCGGTTCGAATCATGTATCTACATGGACTTACGGTTACCCCTTTTGTATAAGCCTGGAGCATGGAGCCCCTTACTATATGCCCGGAGAAACGAGTGCAGTTGACGTGTTAGTCCGGGGTGAAGCGGATGCCTTCTTTGCTATCGCAGCGGATCCCGCGGCTTCATTTCCTATGCCCGCTGTGAAAGAAATGATGAAAATCCCTGTGATTGTTTTGGATCCTAAGCGTTGTGCCACAACTGAGATCGCTGATGTTGTTCTCCCTTCAGCATATGTGGGCATTGAAGCAGATGGAGTGCAAACCGCGTATCGAATGGATGGAATTCCCCTTCAATTAGACAAAATCGTTGATGCACCTGCAGGCATCAAAAGTGATGACCAGATTCTCGATATGATTGTTCGTGAGGTTTGCAAGCTCAAGAAGATCAAACGTTACCCGGAATAAGTCAGTCTTTAAGGTGTTTGCCTAATTTTTCGCAAAGAGTCTGAATTGTTAAACCATCGAAAGTGGGAATGATTAAGTCAGCATGAGCAAGATCCTTCGCAGGATTAGTTGTTGTCAGAGCAACACAGGTCATTTGTGCTGATTTTGCTGCGGTAACACCTCTCGGTGAATCTTCAAAGACAAGACATTGCTTAGGTGGAACTACAAGGGTTTTAGCTGCCAAGAGGTAAGGCTCAGGATTGGGTTTAACATGGATTACTTGAGTAGCATCGATCACGGGATGTTTGTCTAAAAGTCCAAGGGATTTTAAAGCTGCATTCAAACTGATTGGATGACCTGTGCTAACAAAGGCGATTGGAATATTCGCTTCGCGTACTGTATCGTAAAAAGAAGAAAATCCAGATACTGATTGGAGCTCACCGTTTTCTACCCGTTCTCGATATCGGATTCGCCGTTGCATAATTAGTGGTTCAGGGTCCTCGGCGATACCGTTTTCATCAAAAATTGTTGACATAATGACCATAGAGCCAGCACCAAGAAATTTCGTTTTCCACTCGTTTTCCGTGATCTGAATTTCAAAGGGAGCTAGGATTTCGTTAAATGTCTTTAAATGCAGGAGCTCACTTTCTACCACTACTCCATCAACGTCAAACAGAACTGCTGCAATTATTGTAGACGCATCCATGGTCAATCATCCTAACTTATAGATTTAATAGAAAGTCTTCGAGATCATGCAAAGTTCCCGAACCATCGATTCGGTACTGAGACGCTTCAATACCATTCTTAGCTGAATTCCCGACTTCCTTGGAGAGAATGCCCAGTCTTCCTTTTTCTTGATCCAAATCAACAAGGAATGTTCGCAACCCCAGTTCTGATGCCGCCATATCGCTGATTGGGTCATTTCCAGCCATAATGCAATCTTCCGGTTTCTGCTGGATTATATCTAGTATGGCTTGATAATATTCTGGACGAGGCTTACAATAGGACATATTTTCAGCATGTGTCATTAAAGCGATATCCAAGTCTGAAAGATTGGCCCAGCTGATACGGATTTTAGTGGCAATTTCAGGAAAGATGGGATTCGTGGCAATAACTATCTGATAGTCTTCGTTCAAGACGCGCTCAAGAAGGGTACGACCATAGGGGACAACACGGACAATGGATTTGAGTTGGTCAAAGGATTCTTCATAAAATTTCTGGAAGCGGTTAATACACTCATCATAGCTAAGCGCTGGCGTATCAGCGATGAAATCGTGTGTGAAAGCAGCGACATTGCTCATACGTCCATCGTTATGAATCATTCGGAGTGTTGATTGCAAGAGCTTCTGAAAGAAATTTGACTCATCGAAATAGTCTTTCAAATAGGGATACGCGAGTTGGGCGTAGGAGAGAAGAAAGTGGTCTTCATTGAAGAGAACTAAAGTATTGTCGAAGTCAATGAGTAGTGTTTTTATCGCCAAGGAGCTTGCCTCATTGCTTGCAGTTCTGCTTTTCTAATTTAATTTTCTTGATAATCTATTGCTGCAAACCTTTGACATCAATTTTGAGTTTGGATGCAATATTCGCAATGAAATAGGATACTGCGTAGGGAAGGGCATTGTATTCCTCCTGAAATCCTTCGAAGCTGAGGGAGGCTATTCCCTCATGACCGATGACTCCAACGGCTCCTTGGTCAGTAATGAAGTATTTGATTTCAGCTAGTTGTCCATTTGCCTCGAGAAGGCTCTTGTATAATTTTGATTTATCAATACTCTTCAAATCATCAACTTCAACGATTATGATAAAAAATCGCACCCATTTATCGCTGCGGTCAATAATGAGCAGGAAACGGCGATCGTCAATAGTATAGGGAAGAACGATTCGATCTTCAGCAGGAATGACACGATAGGTCAGATTCATTTCTTTAAGATAGCTTTCAATTGTCTCCATTGTTTTGGTCATACTCGTTACCTCCAATGGAGTGAACCATCAAGGTTTCAGGCTAATAAAACGTTGCTTCGTTCGTTAAATTTCAGTCTAGCCTAGGAGTAGAAGGAAAGTTCGTCCTTGGTTGGTAACTTTAAGTGCAGATTCAATTTTTTTGCGATAACAGTGAGAAAATAGGTTATCCCATATGGAATAGCTCGAAATTCTTCGCGAAAGCCGTCCACCGTAAGTACCTTGACTCCTTCGTGTCCAACAATCCCCACGTCACCTTTCTCTGTGATGAAGTATTTGACCTCTGCAAGGTGCCCATTTGCCTTCAAAAGCTCCTGGTAAAGCTCTGTCCGTTTCTTCTCACTCGATATTCTTTCTGCTAGCATTATCAATACCCAAAACCGCAGAAACTGACCTGAAACATCGATTATCACATTGAATTTCAAAGAATCCTTTGGCACAGAATAGGGAACCGTAATGCGATGAATCTCACCATTCACTGGTATCACCTCATAAGAGAGATTCATCGATTTTAGATAAGTCATAACACGGTCGAGGATTTCGGACATAACTGTGACTCCGAGAACTCCCAGTGTTTCAACTGAGCCTAAGCCCCTAGAAAAAACTATCTACCACTCATACAAGTGGAGAAAAAAGGAGAGGGAGGTGCGATGGGCACCTCGTTTGGTCGATTAAGTGTTTTCAGCCATTTCTGCTTCTTCACCAGCTTCGCCACGTCTGACAAAGAACATAGCGATCAAGGCGATGATAAGGAAGAAGATGGCATATGGCCAAAGCAGTAACCATTTGGTAGCCAGTGTGAATCCAAAGTGTAGCACAAGAATGTCAGCGAGCAGACCGAAGACAATGGGTCCGACTGCTGCTGCAAATTGGCTTGACACATAGTAAATACCAGTATAGGCGCCTTGTTTCTTCCGACTCACTTCCCAGAGCATTACAATGCTATTGACATTTACGAAAGCCCAGAAGAAACCAGCCAGCCCTAGGCTCAGTAAGACCGTGATGAAGTCTTGCATAAATGGGACGATAATGAGGGTTATAATCATGCCAATGAGCCCTACCATTATCGTTCGTCGACGACCAAACTTGACAGCAATTAAACCGCCTGGAACTGCGAAGATCACGAAAACTAGCGCAAACAAAGTCATTGCTAGTGATGCAATATTTTCAGGCCAGAGAAGTGTGAACACACCATATGAAGTAAACCAGGTTTCAAGAGTGTTGAAAGCAATAAACCATGCAAAGATGGCAATGAGGATACTGAGAATGGAACGATTACTGACCGCTTCTCGTAGTGCTTGTCGCAGAGGTTGATCTACCTTTTCTACTTCTTCAGGAATTTCAGGTTCACGAATCACCAGGACGAGGATAACTAATGCTAAAATCATGATGAGTGAAGTAACCCCGAAAGCAAGAATCGGGTTTATTTGATAGAGCATGGACCCAACCACGAAGGCAAATATTGAACCAACTCCACCCATGAGATTAATGATCCCATTCGCTGGACTTCGTTTTTCTGAGGGCGTAAAGTCAGGCATCATCGCGACAGTGGGAGCCCGGTAGATAGCCATGGAGATATCGAAGCCAAGGATGAGAATCACCAGCGATGCCAACCCAAACATTCCAGTGACAGTGGCAGCAATTGGCAGTCCAATGAAGAATGCAGCAGCCAGTGGGATGCCTATGATGAGAAAAGGCATCCGTCGACCAAAGCGGTTCCAAGTCTTATCAGAACGACTACCCATAATGGGGTTCATGAGAATTGCTACGAGATTGTCAATGCCCATGAAGAACCCCGCCAGGGCAACCACAAAGGGAAAGGCAGGAATGGCACTTAGAATTGAGTTCTGAAGAAAGATTGGAATGTAGGAATTGAAAAGGGACCAGCTAATTGCGGTTGTGAAAAAACCGAGACCAATTAGAAAGATGGTTAGCCAGCTAAACTTTCTTTTTTCGGTACTCATAGAATGACACACCTAATCTACTGAAGATGATTGGAGCGGCAGAGTATCACTGTTAGAGTACATTCACCACTTAAGTGTGACAGGTTGATGGAAAATAGAATGAATAACGTCAGGCAAAAAAGAAGAGCAGGGGAAATAGTGTGCAAGCAGGTCAGTTGGTTATAGTCGAATTGCCCGCCCACAGTGGCGGCAGCGTGCCTGTTTGTCTTTTGAAAGAAGCCAGTAGTAGAGCTTACTCTTGATGAGGTTGAGTTGTCCACAGGCAGGACATGTGACGGCTTTGTGTGTCGAGCGCTTGGTAGTAGTTGCTGCGCTGGACTCAATCGCTGTCGTTTTAATCACTTCCTAATTTATCCTCAATTCTACCGCACGAAAGATGCTATTTAAACCCTTGGATTTCGGAATATAGCGACAATATTCCCTAAATCCCTTGAAATAGACATCAGACACTTAGTTAAGAGTTTTGAGCTGTTTAAGCTGATTTATAGGAGGATTAGGGGATTAAGGAATTCTAAAAGCTCATTTATATTAGCGGTAATACCCTAAGTGGTCCTTAATAACTGTGACAACTGACAACCGACGTGCTATTATACGGCATCAACAGGAATAACATCAACCCAACATGTTAGGTGGGAGAAAAGCCAATCATGTCTCTAAGCGACAATCAATTAATCCAACGTGCGAAGGATGCTCAAACGCACGCATATGCTCCGTATTCAAAGTTTCGTGTCGGAGCTGCTTTACTTTCCGAGGATGACCGAGTTTTTACCGGTTGCAATGTTGAGAACTCGACATTCGGTGCAACGATTTGCGCTGAACGGACAGCAGTTTTTACTGCTGTATGTCAGGGTGTTCGGAGATTTACAAAAATAGTTATTGTTTCCGATAGTGACGAACCTGTGATGCCCTGCGGGATTTGCCGCAGCGTTCTGTACGAATTCTCTCCCGACATAGAAGTCATTGCCGTGGGATCCTCGGGTAAAGTGGAAACAACTAATCTTTCTCAGCTCTATCCGAAAGGGTTTCATCTTACACCTAAAAAATAGTAGAATAATATTCCCAGTTTAGGCATTACGTGTCATGACTTGTCGGATGTATTTAAAAACTAATACAAGAAGCTCATAGTCCATTACCGGACCAAACGCAATGCGTTGGCTATCGTTGGGTTCCGCATAAAGGAAGACATTAGAATTCTTTTTGACGATAACACTGGCTTGATTGGCTTCAGCGTAAACATCCATACCTTGAAAGAATTGTTTTATATACCCGATGTCGAGGGGACGACTGATCTGTACGTTCGCATAACCTGATTCGGTACAATGTATTTTCATTTTACCGAGGAAGAGGGCATCATCGGTAACGGCGGGCTCAGCCTCTTGTAAAAGGGAGATGAGGGTTTGTTTGACTAGATCTTTCCTCGTCATCGTCTGTCCCGCCAGCTTATTCTAATCCAAATGTATTTGTATGCGTGTGTTTGCAACCAATTAAGTGTTCTCGTAGCTCATCAGTCGGTTTTTAATACAATAGTATTATGCAGAGTCTCTGTAGAGTGCCTATTTAAGTTTTCAACATTAGGTGAAAAGATTATGATTGCTGGTCGATTTGATGAACGCCCACAACAAGAGGTCACGAAATATGGGTCAACAGGTACCACAGTTCGCTGGTTAATCAATCGAGATAATGGTGCCCGTACATTTGCTATGCGACGATTTATTGTACAACCTGGTGGCGAAATTCCTATTCACGAACATGAAGAGGATCATGAAATTTACATTCTCTCTGGTGAAGGTATAGCATTTACTCCAGATCAGGAAGCAACCCTTGAAGCCGATATGTTCCTTTATGTTCCCCCTAAAGAGAAGCATGGTTACCGGAATACTGGAAAGAATCCCTTGGTCTTCATTTGCTTGATTCCATTATTAGATTGAGCCTATATTGAAAAGTCCTATCTGACCTTTTTTCGATAGCGATTTCCAGTAGGAGTATTTGCAAGACCACCTTGTGCAGTTTCTCGAAGACTTTCGGGGAGGGCTTCACCAACTTCCCCCATAGCATCAATCACTTCATCCACAGGAATTCGACTCTTTATGCCTGCAAGCGCAAGGTCTGCGGCAAGAATTGCTTGCATAAGCCCTCCAGCATTACGGAGAACGCAGGGAACTTCAACTAAGCCTGCAACGGGATCACAGACAAGCCCCAACATGTTACTCAGGCAGAGGGCTACTGCATGGCCAACCATGGTTGGGCTTCCCCTGGCGAGTTCGGTGAGGACACCTGCAGCCATAGCTGCCGCAACGCCACATTCCGCTTGACAACCTCCTTCCGCCCCAGATATGGAGGCATTAATTGAACAGACGATTCCGATACCAGCGGCAGTAAACAGTGCCGTAATAATGGACTCTTCTTTCACTTGAAGTCGTTCTTGAGCTAGCATCAGGGCTGCAGGAACAATTCCACAGCTTCCTGCTGTCGGACATGCCACAATACGTCCCATTGATGCATTGACTTCTGCCACACCTAAGGCTCGCGCAACAGCCCGGGTTACTGATGGGCTCAAATATTTGGATTCTCGTGAGAAAAAGAGCTTTCCATCACCCCCACTTAAGCCACTAACGGAATACACATCCTCAGTGACACCGCGCTCCATTGCCTGTTTCATAACCTCCCAAGAAATTACCATTTGTCCACGAATGGTATCAGGAGCCTCACCTTCTTGCTTTGCTTCCACAGCAAGGACAATTTCACCAATGGGCTTTTTCTCTCGCCCAGACATTTTGATAAGCTGTTTCATTGAATCATAGTACATTCTCATTCACCTAATCGGGTCAATAGATGGGAGGAATTAACCGCACAATCTGTGCTTCATTTTCCAGTTCAGCCAGTGCTTCAGGTGGGAGTGGTTGATCCATTTCTACTGCCATAGCAGCAAGCCCCCCGCGGTGTTGCCGGCTAACATGCATATTTGAGATATTGACTTTATTTTTCGCAATCACGGCAGTAGCCTTTGCTACAATGCCGGGTCGGTCGCTATGTATAGAAATCAGGGTATGATATTCTCCAGAGAGGGTAATTGGCAGCCTGTTAATCTCAACAATGCTGATATTACCCCCGCCCACAGAAATCGCAGTGATTTCAAAATGCGTTTTGCTGTCGCCTTCGATGAGAAGGCGAATTGTATTCGGATGGTAATCATCCCCCAAATCGACCTTTTGAAATTTAACAGCCATTCCCTTATCCTTAGCAAGTTCAAGTGAGGATTTAATTCGTTCATCAGCTGCATCAAAGCCCATTAATCCTGCAATCACTGCTTTGTCGGTTCCATGACCCTTTCCCGTTAAAGCATAGGAACCATGCAATTGGATAATGGCTTTTTTTACCGGCTCTCCCAGAATAGCACGGCTTATTTGCCCTATTCGAACAGCTGCTGCGGTGTGAGAACTGGATGGCCCAATCATTATGGGACCGATAACTTCGAAAACACTGTCAGCTTTGCCCATATACTCCACCATCTATTGGTGGTTTCAGGCTTCTTCTTAAACGATTCGCCATACAGATGAAAACTGATTCTAAGTCTATGGATTTTGACAAAATCCATTCGACTGATTGAAAACGCTGGATTTGAGCAGGTTCGAGTTGTAGAAAAATCCGCATCTGGTTACGTGGCTAGAGTAAGGGTGGAAGCGTGTAAACCCCCATAATGGGCCCCGGATTTTTCGACTGTATTTTTTAATTAGAGTTTTCTTCCTAGTGAACTGCATTCAATTGCGCTTCTTTTCCATTCACTAGCATAATGAAGGCTACAAAGTAGATAAAATTTAAAATCAGGAAACCGACATCGAGTCCTTTCAAACTCCTGAAAAAACGATTTATCTTAGCCGATGATATGCGGTAAAGGTGTGATCATGAGGAAATACCAAATAAAGAAGCTAGTCAAGAAAAGACTTGTTAGGACGATAAGCCAGTCCTTTTCGACAAAGTCAGGGAAGGCGAGGAATGTTCGATTCGGGGCATAGCCAAAGCCTCGCCCATCCATGGCTAGAGTGAGGGCATCAACACGCCCCAATGCTGAAAATATGAGCGGCATGAAGGTATATTTAATTTGACGAAGGAATCCTCGAATAAGCCCTTGATCAACAGGAATCCCCCGTGCCCGTTGGGCAGATTGAACGGTATTTGATTCTTCGTCAAAAAGGGGAACTAATCGTAAGGCGAGGACGAGAGTATACGCATATCGGTAGGGAATTCTAAGTTGGGTCAAGGCAGCGGCGAAGCGACTGGGATCGGTGGTGGCGACGAATAAGGCGCTTGCTGAAACGATGTTTATGAGACGAAATGCCAGATTGATGGTATTGGCGAATCCTAGGATAGTTATTGGGAAAAAAGGACCGAAGCCAGGTGCAAGGGGTGGTATAAGATGGAAGAGAACTGTCCCATAGGGTGTGAAGAGAAGTTGGACAAGTGCAATGAGAAGGATGAAGGTTAGGAGCCGTCGAAGTCGCCCAAAGGCGTAGCGTAGATTGATACCGGCACCAATGTAGCCGAGGAGAAGAAAACCAAAGATACACAGGGAAATAATGTCGGAGACCAAGGTTACTGTGAGAATCACAATTAGGATTAAGACTGCGAATTTTGTCAAAGGGTTTAAACGGTGAACAAAGGAGTTCCGTTGAAGGTAGCCAAAGGAGGAAGTGCGCATCATCATTTTTCAGAACCACCCTCCGTATTCGTTGCTCTGTGTCTTGGTTTTGTTTGTTCGAGCGTGGCAGTATATTCTAGGCCTTGTTTGACAGGGGCATCGATGAGTAGTTGACCATCAAAGAGGAATAATAGCCGTTGACAGTATGTTTCAGCGATAGCTGTGTCATGGGTAGCAATCAAAATGGTCGTACCTTGTAGAGCTTCTTGTTGAAGAACCGTCATCAAGCGATGAACGTTGCGATAATCTTGTCCAATGAAGGGTTCATCCAAGAGGAGGAGTTGTGGGTTATGGAGCATAATGGAGGCGATGGTTAGGCGACGTTGTTCCCCTAAGCTTAGGGTATACGGTGACTGATCTTCGTAATCTAGAAGCTCAAAGATTTCTAGCAACTCCTTAGCTCGTTTTGATGCAGCTTGAGGCTCTGGAACCCCAAGATGTTTTGAAGCCAGAAGAACCTCTTCTTTTACAGTGGACGCAAAAAGTTGGTGAAGGGGATTTTGAAAAATGAAACCAATGTCGCGAGCTAGCTTCGAAACGGGTTGTTCATGGACATTTTGGTTTCTCAAATGAACTGTTCCCGAATCCGGTGTAAGAAGTCCCATGAGCTGAAATAAGAGGGTTGATTTTCCTGAGCCATTAGCTCCCATTAATGCGACCATTTCTCCTGGACGAAAAGACAGGGTAAGATGTTGAAGCGCTGGTTGGGTAAGCGATTTCTCTTCCATTTGCGGATAAGTGAAGCTGAGATTTCGAATTTCTAAAAGGTTCTCTTCTGAGAGTTTCGTGGCTGATGACCTGTCTGAGTATGCGGATGGATGAAGAGCTACTCCCAAGTCCGTGAGTTTTTTGGATTGAGTTGAAAGCAGGTCTGAGGAGCCATCAAATGTAATCCAGCCTTTGTTCATAAGCAATATACGAGATGCAATTTTGAGAAAGGGTTGGATTCGATGTTCAATGACAAGGATTGTGATGCCTTGTTGATGGAGTTTTTGCATGACCTTGATGAGTTCGCTTGTGGTTTGAAAATCAAGTCTGGCTATTGGTTCATCAAAGATAAGAATAGGTGGTTGGAGCGCTAAAAAGGAGGCGATGACGACCTTCTGTTTTTCACCTCCTGAGAGGGTGTGAGTATTACGGTTGTGAAGGTTTTCTGCATTAATTGCATTTAATGCCCAGCCAATTTGAGTTGCTATTGTCTCAGGAGGGTGCTGGAAGTTTTCAAGGCCAAAGGCGATTTCATTTGATACTTTGAGGGTGACAAGTTGGCTGTCAGGATCTTGTTGTATAAGGCTAATAGATTGGGCTAGGTGGGGAATGGAGTTGGATTTGGTGTCTTGATTTGCGATGCTAACAGTTCCCTCGAATTGACCGGGGTATTCATTGGGGATGAAGCCCGTTAAACAGCGGGCAAATGTGCTTTTTCCACTTCCACTGGGTCCGGCAATAATGACGAATTCCCCTGCGAAGACGTCTAGATTGATTTCGTGGAGGGCTGGTAATTTATTGCCTTCGTAGGTGTATGTTAAATTAGAGATATGAATGAGGGGATCTTGTGAATTGATTGGGTTATTAGGTGATGACAAGGCTGACGACCTTCTCCACCCAATACCATCCTGGGTAATTCTTCGCCACAAGCCTGAGTCCATCCTCGATTATTAGGATAATTTCATTATCACTTAATACCTCTTCGAGGGAGAATATTGTACTATAGCCATCTGAAGCCACTACCTGAAGTGTGGTAGCAGATTCTAATGGTTGAGCATCAACAAGGATTATGGCTATTGGAACACCGGTGTAATTTTGTGCGGGAAGTTGTGTTACGGATCCAATGAGTTGAGCTTCGAAGGTAACCTCCTGATCCACATAGGTGGAGTATGAAAAACGAAATGGTTGTGCTACTTGACCAACAATTTCACAGCTGTGTGGATCAATAGTAGGTTGCCATACAAAGACCGTATAAAGACTGGCACCGAAAGCAAGAATAATGAGAAAAATGAGGGCTGAAAGTCGATAAGGTCCTAGACGCCGCCAAATTGATCCTTTTGCTGTCACACGTGGACCATTAATTGCTGTGCGGTAGATACTGGATTCCAAGACGAGTTGCGTTGTTGTATATCCGAAATAGCCACTGAAAATAACGCCCGATGAAAAAGCTAGAATAACTAAGAGGGCGAGGAATATCAGAGGTGCCCCTGAAAAGAAGAATAATTGGAAAATAATAACATTAGATGCGGAAGCAAACCCTCCGATGATCGACTGCAGCAGTAATGAATCTCGTTGCCCAATTGCGTAGAATCCGATGTCGATTATTAGCCCTTGAATAAGGCTGACTAAAACGACAATTATTCCATGGGTACTTCCAGTGAAGAGCTCGACAAATCCTTTCAGCAGACCTGTGGCGGTTGCCGCCCCTGCTTTTCGGGTAAGCCCCAATGCTAAGACAAGCCAAAATACATGGAGACCACTAAGAAACTGTCCAGCTCCGAAAGGGGTTCCGATGGCAGTATTCAAGAGAAGACCGAGATAACCAATAAAGGTGCTTAAAACCCCCCCGAGTGCACTTAATACCGCGATAGTAACTAAATCGCGAGTCCCAAAATAATAGGAAGGTTGGGAATCAGTCATGTGTTCACCTTACATGGTTAGCTACGGAGGAAAACTATCTCGAACAATTTCAATTATGGAGACATATTTTACCCACCGTGCACTCGCTGAACCGGAGAACCAAGATGGATGGGTGGTTTGACTAGCATCCGTATTGCTATAGCCTCCATCCGGTGCGAGAAAGACGAGCTGTGGACCATAATCCCAGGCAGGAACAATGTCCCCGTTGTAACTATAAGCAAATATTAGATCGCCTTGAATCGCTTTTATCGAGCTGTTTGGATAAAGGTTGTAATAGGCAAATAATTGATAGTAACCGTCGTTTGCAGTCACATTGACAAAATCATTATCATCGATTATTGTTACTAGTTCAAGAATGGCGGAAAACGGAACACCGATATAAGTGCCATTACCTCCCCAGCTCCCAGTATATTTTTGGTAAGCAGAATAGCCTTCAAGACTATCCATCAACGCAAGATCCACCAGATACACCTTGTACTCCTCATCACCATCGATTATCGTAAAGTGTAAAGATCCACCAACGTAGACATCTTGGAGTATTTCGATGGATGCCACGTTGGAAACCCAACGCGCCCCCGCACTCCCCGAGAACCAAGCAGGATGGGTCGTCTGAGCGGCATCATCATTACTATACGCTCCGTCATCGGGGAGAAATGCAATTCGGGGCCCATCCTCCCAATCTGTTGGCGTGGTGCTGTTATACGAATATGCTAAAATCAAATCACCTTGCACCGGCGCAAAGGACGCATTCGGATACAGGTTATAATAAGCAAAATATTGGATATAACCATCCGTGGCATTTACTCGAATTACATCATTCGTGTCTATTCCACCAACAAGTTCAACGATAGAAGATATTGTTACTCCAACATAGGTTCCACTGCCTTGCCAATTCTCAAATCGATTCTGATAAGAGGAATCACCTTCTGTGGGTGTTAGGGTGAGTAGTGTTGAATAATTGAGGTTGATTATGGTATCTCCATTGATAACTTGAACATCGACATCAGCTGCAGGCGGTTGGAAGGAGGGGGGAGAAGTCAGAATTCTAATTCCAACGATAGCGCCAGCCGCTACAACGATTGCAACAAGAACAATTACTACACCATATTTGAGATTTTGGTGAGATTCTGTCATGGTTGAAGACCTTCATCGCTTTAAGAAATTGTTAAGATATGCATATTCGTGCATATCATCTTTGTTATTAAGCCTTACGCTGCAATATATTCAGAAATAAAAGAGGAGGGAAGACACCGACTTCGAAGAGCAGCGTATTTGCTAGGTTCGTCGGTGCCAGAGCTCTTCGCGACGTTTCTTTTCTAGTTGTGGAAGATCCGTCCAGAAGATAGATTTGCTCTTCATTGGCGCAACACGTTTGAGAACGAAGACAAACATTGCAACGATATTGATGAAGATTATATTAACCAGAACTAAAATGAAGCTTATTCCGGCAATGCCTAAATGCAGCGGCACGTTGACGGCACCCCCGAAATGTAGTGGGCCCAATAATGCATAGACCAGGTTCATTCCTGCATTGACAGCTGGTGGCATTAACGATGCGGCAATAGCTACTCCGACTAAACTACTGATTTCTCCACGAGTTACAGCGAGAGCAACACCTGCCCCAGATGCAGCAGCCACAATGATACCTACAGCGACTCCAATGACAAGACCACGAGATAGCATTTCAGGTGTTGGCCACCCGGGTAATACGGGATAGAGAATTGGTGCATAGGGCATAAGGAGCGCACCCATAATGAAACCCATTATTACTGCGATTAAGATTCCATAGACCTCATTTTTAACTCCAGCTAATACTAATCGCCTGTCTTTGATTATAGCACCAAGACTGAGCCCAAGAATCGGCCCCATTAATGGTGCAAGAAGCATACTAGCGACAATAAATACAGGGCTATTCGTCGCTAGGCCGACAGAGGCAATAATACAAGAAACAACAAGAAGGGCAAGGAAATCAAACGATAAACGAGCCCCTGCTGCGATTTTTCCGTAGATTTCCTCAACGGAAAGTCGTTCAGTGGGAGTGATTGTTTCGACTTCAGTTTCCATTGGTTTAGTGGCTTCAACGGGTAGAACGTCTATGATGCCATAATGTACTCCGACCCCGATTGTTTCAAGATCAGTCAGAATTTTCTGTGTTTTTGCTGGTGAAACACGGAAAATGAGCATAAAGCCAGGAGCTGTGTGAATCTTAGCAATGTTTCGTACGTTAGCTTTCTCTTCGAGGAATTCCATGACCTGTCCGACTTTTTCTTCGGGGAGCGTTATCTGAAATTGGCGCATGTATATTTCCCCTGCTCGATTACGAGCGTTATCTCACCTCAGGGTATCTGCGTATAAGGCTTACGTTTTCAACCAAATATTAAAGGATGCTGAGAAATTCGGAACGGCAGAACGCTTAATTAGCTGTACCGCAGTAATCCGATGTATCTGCCCGAAGCAGGAGCGCATCCCATCAACCCCTGGTGCAATAACGTGAAACCCCAAAGTATGCTTATCAAAAATGGCTTTGTCATTGACCCCAAGAACGAGATTTTCGAAGTCAAGGATCTAGCTATACAAGACGGAAAAGTGGTGGAATCCGTTAAACCGGAATCAGCGGAAATAATTGATGCAGAAGGACGCATGGTCGTCCCCGGTGGTGTAGAAATTCATGCCCATTTGGCAACACCGAAAGTTGATTCTGGTCGGGTTCTTCGATGTGATCAATCACGAATGGACCCATATACCTATTCAGATATCTGCCGAGCGGGAGTTTGGGCAAGTGTTCCTCCAACCTTCATGACTGGATACAAATATTCACAAATGGGCTATACCTTCGTTACCGAAGCAGCTTCTGCAGGATTGGTAGCTAGGCACACGCACGAAGAACTTGCTGAAATCCAACCACATGACAAAATCATGTTCCCACTTTTTGGCAACTATCAACTCATCATGGACTATTCCCGAGAAAAGGAGTATGAGAAGCTTGCAGGATTCGTGGCATGGATGCTTGCAGCTACAAAGGGCTATGCTATCAAAGCCGTCAATCCTACAGGAGTTTGTGACTGGTCTTGGGGTGGTAATGTTGAGAACCTCGATGAACCAATTGCCTGCTTTGACGTTACTCCTCGTGATGCGGTAACCGCTTTACTTGAAGGTGCTGAGAGACTTGTCCTGCCGCACTCACTTCATCTACACGCGAATATGCTCGGTCGTCCAGGAAATATGGATATTACGATTGAGACCATGGAACTTGCGAGTAATCGCCCAGCAACGAAACGTGCTTCAGGGCACAATCTCCATATGACACACATCCAATTCCATGCTTATGGTGGAGATAGCTTCATCACTTTCAAGAGCGCAGCAGAACCCATCGCCAAATACATCAAAAGTCACAAGAACATCAGTTGCGACTTAGGACAAGTTGTCTTCGCAGATACCACAACCATGACTGCGGATGGCCCGTGGGAATGGATTCTTCGTGGCATCTCAGGAAGCCGGTGGGTGAATGATGACATTGAAGTTGAGTGTGGCGGAGGAGTCGTACCTTACGTTTTTAGAAAAAGCTCACGAGTCAATTCGATCCAATGGGGTATCGGACTCGAAATTGCACTTATGGTCAATGACCCATGGCGGGTTATCCCAAGTACGGATCATCCCAACGCTGGAACCTTCATCAATTATCCATCAATCGCCGCCTGGTTGATGAGCAAGAAAGCCCGGGAAGCGGTCTTAGCTGAAATTAGAGGCTCAGCTAAGAAGCGGATGGACCTTCCTGCTCTCGAAAATGAATGGACTATGAATGAATATATTATCTCTACTCGAGCAGGACCAGCACGAATTCTGGGATTACCCAATAAGGGACATCTTGGGGTGGGAGCTGATGCTGATGTCGCGTTTTATGATTTAGATCCCAAGGAAGATTATGCTAATAATCCGGATAAACTAATTCGTGGATTTTCGCAAGCATGGATGACCATCAAAGATGGCCGTATTGTTCAGAAAGCTGGCAAAATGGTTGCCACACCAAAAGGGAGCACTTATTGGGTTGATGCCCAAGTTGAACCAGAACTGGCAAAGGAAGTCGAGAAAGATATTCGAGAGAAATTCATGAGCTCCTATACGATTTCCTATGAGAATTACCCTGTATCCAAACGATATCTTCACCGGTCTGCCCCTGTCAAACTCGAAGGAGCCAGCTAAAAACTGTACTAATTGATTTCCTAAAACTTATAACCAGAGTGAATATGCCTTTGTCTCGTTTCAGCACGATTCTGATATGCTGGAGCGAAGGTTCAAATCATGACCAAAGTTCGAGACTTCACACCAGCCGATGCAGCCGGGTTAGCAAAGTGCATTAACGAAAGTGAAGGAGGATGGCCAGGTGGTATCTCCGGAGGGTTAGACCACACTGCAGAACATATTCTCGAAGACTATAAGCGGGAAGCGAAGCTAGCTTGGTTAATCGCAGTCTCCGATGAACAGCAAATTGCTGGTATTTCTACATTACACCCCCACTTTGACGATCCTGCAGCAGCATATCTTGGATTTCTCACGGTTTCTGATGCCTATCGGAAAAAGGGATTTGGCAAAGCGCTCCTGGTAGAATCGGTGAATCGGGTCATCGCTGAAGGATATAAACGGCTTTTCTTACATACATGGGGGGGCAATCTCAACGCGGTACCAGTCTATAAGCGCACAGGTTTCTTCTGGTGCCCCGAAACCCAAGTACTCATGGAGAACTATATTCCCACCATTATCACCTTACCGATTGCCAGACCCTTTTTCAAGAAGCATGACTGGTATGAGACCTATATCAGGCAAATTGAAATCAAGCCTGATGAAATGAAACATCGTGGGCTTAATGTCTATGAGTACCGATGGGAGAAAGGCGACGAATTTCTTAGAGTGGTAATCGACCGAGAGAGCCGAGGACCCACTCTGATCGAAAACAGGCAGGTTCTAATAGAATGCTGGGTCGCAGATGCAGAGCCAACGCTCGGGCTGCCAATACCAGTTAGCTGGTCAATCCAGAATAAGAACCCGAACAAGCCACTCACTTGTCACCTGAAAGTTAAACTACCTAAAGGCTTCCAGTTAATTGAAGCACCAGCTTCCTCAATTATGGTCCCGGCAAAAGAAACAGTTGTTCTTGAGGGGATAATTCGGGGAAGCGTGAATGTGATTCCACCTCCAAAGGAAAGACCCGCATTAGCCATTGTAAGCCAATTGTTATTAGAAAAAAGACCTGTAAAGCTTGAGACCGGGATAAGAGCCCAGCATCCAATCGAATTGACCACTGTGCCTCCATCAATTTGGTGTCGAGCAGGCACACGATTCTCGATTCCCATCTCAATCAAGAGTAACCTAAAGAAAACCGCAACGGGACGGTTAATCATTCGAAAACCTCGGGGACTCCAAATAGACCAGAAGCAATTTGAAATTAGACTCAACCCAGAAAGACATTCTGGAATCGAATTAAATGTAGCAACTAAGTCTTCATTAGGCAGCATAGCATTACCCATCAAGTTGCAGGCTCAGTTAGATGTTGGAGGACAACAACTGAAGACCCGAACCGAAACAATTTTCGTTCACAATCTGAGCCAAGGCGGAGTCCTGGTTACACCTGCGCAGGATGACAAGCGTCTTCAAGTTCACACTGAAACCTTGCAGTTTTCTATTAATTTAGTAAAAGGCGCCCACATCGATAAACTTACCAACCGCCTTACCGGTCGAGTCCAACTTCGCTCACATTGCCGAGAAAGTATTGGTCCACCCTTCTGGCCTTCAGAACAGATGCGCACTCACTTTAAGCACCGAATCGAAAAACCCAATGACGGAACCACACGAATAGTTACATGGATGACCTCCAAACGCTACTCGGGCCTAGTCTTTTCCAAGACATACATCATTACAGGTAACTCATCTGTTCTCGGCATTGAATATATGTTTGAAAATACTGATCCGAAAAAAACCTACAAAATACAACTTATCGTGGGGAGTATTCCCGGTGCTTGGGATCACCTTCATGTCCTCCCCCTAAAAACAGGTTTACTTCGTGAAGAATATATCGAAGAAGAATTTTTTGCATCAGAACGTGAAATACTAAAAAGGCGGGAAGACTGGGCTGAAACCTGGTATTGCGCAGAACGCCCCCACAAAGGGGAAATCACAGCAGTACTATGTCCTCCTTCACTCTTTTATGAAGCAAGAGGAGTAACGTTCATTGATTTTCAGCTGCAGATCCCTCCTATCCCCCCAAAGAAGAAAATCATTCTACCGCCTTTATATCTCGTTGCAGGATTAGGCAGTTGGAAACATATCAGAAGACTTTGGCATCACTATTATTCCGATGAACCCGAAAGAGCCCTCCTTACAAGAATGGAACCCAATCCAGCGATTGATCTTCGAATAAAAGATAATCCAATGCTTCATGAAGTTGCTTCAGAGATTACGATTCCTTTGCAACTCCATCATCACGTGCATCGCCCTCTAAAGGGAAGCCTCCAGTTCTCAGCACCAAAGGGTTGGCGAGTGACACCTCGAACCCATAAATTCGAGCATGTCAAAGATAGCAAACCATTGTCGGTTCCAATCCAACTCCATGCCAATGCAAAGGCTAAACATGAACCCCAAATACTATCAGTGACTGCTCATGTCAAAACTGACCTTCAAACCAGAGAATTTAACGTCCCAATTATTCTACACCGAAAAACAGGAAAAGTATCAATCATTCAAGCAGTTGAGCATAACCAAAAAATTTGGATAATCGATAATGGAAAATATCTACTGAAGATTGCGCCTAGTTTCGCAGGAAGTGTATTTGCTTGGATTAAGAAGGAGACCGGTACAAACTATTTAGTATCTAATTTTCCAACCGCCGGACCCAAGGTTTGGTTTAATCCATGGTATGGGGGTATCCAATTTGAGCCCTTTGCTAGTGACCAACCTGGATGGTTTCCTACAAAACTTGATCGCGAGAAATGGACCCTTACTAAAAGTCAGCGCAATGACTGGCAAGGAATCCAAGTGAGTGTGGTTCCGGACAAGGAAGAGCGTAGACTTCGGGATCTGAAACTGGGATTTCATGTTCTAACTCAACCACAAAGTAATATCGTAGCACTCATCGGTCAGATACAGAATCAATCTAAAGCGCCACGTCAACTGTACCACCGATTTCGAATTGCCATACCGTCAGATGAAACGACGCCCAAATTAGAAACGGTAATTCCCCGGTCCACAACAACCTACTGGCGAAATCGGGTGAAAACTCATGCATGGCCAACAGCCGCATACCCCTATCTTGGTATAGAACACGGACCAGATGATGCTACACTCATATTCACTCAAAACATGAATCCCATGACGGAACTTTTTATGGGAGATTTGAACTCCGAACTAGTCTTTATTCAAAGCGAAGATCCCATTGATGTTAGTCCCAATGAACTCGTCGAACGAACTGGGTTTCTTGTTGCCACCCAGGCACCTTGGGAACAAGCAAAGACCTATAGTCTACTCTCAAAACTTTCTCTCTAATTGATAAGTACCAATGCACCTTATCCTATTTCAGAGGAATAGAATTCATACCATCGTTCAAATGTCATTTCAAGACGCCATTCCGCCTTTACATCATAAGGGGGAGCGGGTGCGCTATCCTTTTCCTTTTGAACTGCTTCTAAGGAAAGACCTTCAACTAATCGGGCTTGTATCCATGTCTCAAGCTGCTTGAAATACGCAAGTTGGATGCGGATTTCCTCCTTATCACACAGAGGCCCATGACCCGGAACGATTGTGTCGACGGACATTTTTAGAATCTTCTCGAATGCTTTTATCCAGTCGGGAGGGCTGTTTGTCGAATCCCCCGCATAAGGATACTCTTGACAAAATACAAGGTCTCCGGCAAAGAGAACACGCTCCGGGACAAAGTAAACCATTGAATGCCCTGCCGTGTGACCTCCAGTATGATGGATTTTAATTTCGTTATTCTCTCCCAAGAATAGCGATTTCTCAAAGGTTTTAGTCGGAGTAATGATCTGCAGATTTTCGAGTTGACGACTTAGCACGGGATCGGTTTCTGCACGGAACTGTCGCATCTCTTCAAGGCTTTCCTGAGACCACTGGTTTTCTAAAAGTTCCGGATATAACTCTACCATTTTAGAAGAGGCAATAAGTGGGTACATTTGAAAGTCTTGAGCACCAAATACGTGGTCAGAATGATAATGGGTGAGAATGACTTCGGTGATTGGTGTGCCAATTTCTTGTTGGACCCGTTTATGAAACTCCTGAGCGATTACTGGTGTCATACCAGTATCGATGACAACAATATGCTTTGCGGTACGGATGCATCCAACGTTCCCATAGGTTGATCCGTCCATAACAGCCCAAGTGGACTTGCTTACTTGTTCGAGTTGCATGAGAATCATCTTCCTTCAAATAGAAGGGATTTACTATTAGGAGAAGCTGCCTTTAGATTTTGACTTGTAGTAAGACGAAAAGATGTTAAGAGGTATTGTTACCAATTACGGCAGATAAAATATCTGAGGAGATTTCATCATGCCTAAAGGTTCTAATAAACGGCAACAATTCAAGTTACAAATCATGGACTTGCTCCTCCAATTGCCTGTGCCTGCAGGTGTAGCAGATGAGGTAGCAAGCAAAGTGGTAAAAAATTCGACCATAGATATGCCTCCTGAGACCATTCGCTCAATGATATTAGATAGCTTACGCACACATGATGCCATAGCAGCTGAAAAACTTGCCTTTCGCTTCGAACACGTTGAGCAGAGGCTTGCAGAGATTCAACTTGAGACAGTTGGACCTGCAGGCGAAATCTATGATGAAGAATCCTTGAATGAACTTTTAGAAGCTGATGAAATTACAGCAGCAGAACTTTACTTCATGGAAGGTCGTAAAGGTCGTGCATGGCAACGTAAGGTGGATCATTTTGATACCGGATCAACTGAGTTAGCCAGAGAGGACCGATATGACGACTAGAGAACATCAAACAGCACAGGGACCCTTTCAAACCAGTACTTTACCTAAAGAAGATTTTTCTAAACCTAAGTTGCGATTAGTTGTCACAACCATTGTGACCGTACTCGTTAGTGTTCTCATCTTTTTTGATCAACTCTTAGGGTTATGGCCCTTTGGGTTGTATTGGAGCCTATTCGCTGTGGGATTAATTGTATGCTGCATCGCCATTTGGATTCTTCTTAGATGGGATAAAAGAACCCGGAAAGAAGGTGATGAAACGTTCTTGGAAAAATGGGGTGATGAGATTGGATGGCCTTTAATGGTCCTTGCGTTCACACTTCAGTTTCTTATCCCACAAATTCGGCCAATACTTTTCGGAGCTATTATTGGAGGAAGTTGGTTTCTGGTGCTATGGAATAGATGAATTGAAAAATCCGAAAAGCGAGAAATTAGTTGTCTTCAGCAATCATTTCTATGATTTTAAAAAGTTCTTTTGCCCGTACGGGCTTCACCTGGAATACGGCAGCACCTGCTTCCATAGCCTCTGATCGAACGGTTTCATCAGCACTGACAAAAACGATTTTGCTCTTGGCATTAATTTCTTGAATCATTTTCGTAGCGCTAATTCCATCCATGCGGGGCATACGATGATCCATGATGATGACATCAGGTTTAGGATCCATCTGAAGGAAGAGTTCAACTGCTTCATCACCATCAAATGCAGAGCCAATTACTCTGTGACCTTTCATCGTGAAGAGAGCTTTGTAGATTTGATGAAGGTTCTCTTCGTCATCAACGATGAAGATTGAAGCCATTGAATGCACTGTCCGTTTCACTTTCGTTTTGATTGGTATACGATGTAGGTGTCGCAGCATATCCCCGCTTACGTTGTCCACTGATTGCTGGGGAAAAAGTGGTTAAGAGTGTTGCGTGCGTCGTTAGTCCATCGGACTTCGTTTTCGGTTTTCTGCATAAACGTTCAAAGGAGTCGATAGTATATCTGAATCGTGACGACTTGCAGGATTCCTTATTCGTTTCCTTCGATTATGTCCTGAGCCACATATTGTTCGGGGTTTGCATCGAAGGTCGCTTGGCAATGGGATGAGCAGAAGAAGTATCGGTGTCCTTTGAAATCACTGTGTAAAGCTGTGGATGTGTCAACTATCATTTTGCATATGGGATCTCTAGCTCGGTCTGATTTTGGTGATGTGATCGCTTGAATCTTGAGGTGTTCATCTGCGATTGGTAGCGGTTTGAATCGTTGTAGAAGTAGCGCATTTGTTACGACACTTACACTAGACATTGCCATTGCTAGTGCAGCCCACTCTGGACGAAGGTTTACTAATGGATAGAGTATACCTGCTGCGATAGGCAGAAGAATAATATTATAGATTAAAGCCCAAAAGAATCCCTGTCGAATTTTTGTAACTGTCTTTTTGCCCAGTTGTATCGCGGTAACTACATCGAGAAGATTATCACGAACAAGGACAATATCACCTGTTTCTACAGATACATCAGTGCCTGATCCAAGAGCGATTCCCACATCTGCCTGGGCTAGAGCGGGTGCATCGTTGATGCCATCACCAGCCATAGCTACAATGTGGTTCTTTCTTTGAAGATTTTTAATTTCTTGAGTTTTGTCCCCAGGAAGGACTTCTGCGATTACTTCAGAAATGCCGACTTCGCGTCCAATGGCTTCAGCTGTGCGTTGCTTATCTCCTGTCAGCATGACAACTTGAATACCCATCTTTTGTAGAAGTTCTACTGCAAGGGCAGAATGTGGTTTGAGAGTATCAGCTATGGCAATCAACGCAAGGAGCTTTCCGTCTTTGGCAGCAAAAATTGTGGTTTTTCCTTCTTTTTGCAATTGTGCCAGATGGGGTTCCAATTCACCAATGTCAACATCGTTTTCACGCATGTATGTATCATTGCCTACATCAATGGTAAATCCAGAAATCAAGGCTTTGACACCTTTTCCAGTAATAGAATCGAAGTCATCGATTTCTAAGAATTGAATTTTATTTGCCTCAGCATATTGTACGATGGCGTTAGCTAACGGATGTTCACTGTATTTTTCAGCCGTTGCAATTAAGGTAAGGGCTTCTGAAGAGCCAATATCCCCAGCGGGAATGATATCGGTGACAATGGGTTTTCCAGTGGTTAATGTTCCAGTTTTATCAAACACCATTCTATCCACTTGAGGAATGACTTCTAAGCCCTCTCCTCTTTTAATCAAAATACCAAGTTGTGCTCCGCGACCAATACCCACCATGAGTGCAGCAGGTGTCGCCAGTCCTAGAGCACAAGGGCAAGCAGCAACTAAGACGGCAATTGAAAAGCCTAAAGCTGTGACCCAAGTGAGTCCTGGATACCACGGTGTGAACATGATTAGGACAAACCAGATGCTAAACACAACAAGGGATAGGAGGATGATGAAGGGAACGAATTTCTCTGCGATAGCGTCTGCTTTTCGCTGAATTGGTGGTTTATGAGTTTGAGCTTCTTCAACCATGTTAATTATTTGGGCAAGTACGGTATCTGATCCGACCTTCGTTGCTTCAATCACCAGTATTCCAGTTTCATTGATTGTACCACCGACAACCGCGTCATCCACTTTCTTACTCACTGGAATTGATTCACCAGTAATCATTGATTCGTTGACCGATGATTGCCCTTCAACAACATAGCCATCAACAGGAATTTGTGCACCAGGGCGTACAAGAAGTTGATCCGCTACTTCAACTTCATCTGTTGGGATGATGAGTTCTTCGCCATCTCGGAGAACGACTGCAGTGTTTGGTTGAAGATCCATTAGAGCACGGATTGCTTGAGAGGTTCGGCCTTTCGCAATCGCCTCTAGTGTTCGACCCAAGAGAATGAAAGCAAGTAACATAGCTGCAGAACCATAGAATACTTCTTGACCTGGTAGAATGAATGTTGCCACAACTGAATAGAAATAGGCCACACTGGTACCAAGCATAATAAGGGTATCCATATTGGTTTTGCCATGTCTGGCTGCATTTAGAGCTGATTTGTAAAACGGATACCCTCCATAGAATTGGACAGGGGTAGTCAGGAGTAATAAGACGACGGCAGGTGTTATCCCAGGAGGAAGAAAAGGAGCAACAAACGCCGAAAAGAAGGATATTAACACAATGGGAATAGTGAAACCAACCGCAAAGGCCAGCCGCCATGAATAGTGTCGGATTTCTTGTTTCCGAGTCATGGCTTCACGATCAATACTGGTGTCCATTTCAGCGACCACATCAAAACCAATCCCATTCAGTGTATCTCGCATCATTTTTAGAGTTACAAGTTCCTCGTCATATTCAACAACTACACGCCCTGACATTGAGTGTTCAACAACTGAAAGCACTCCAGGAATGGCTTCAATGGTCTTAGTAATATATGACCACTCATCTGATCGAGGGGTTGGTGAGAGGGTCAGGGTCATTTTAGCTCGTTTTGGAGTATACCCCGTTGATGCTATGGCATGTTCTAATTCCGTACGAGTAACCTGAGTAGGTTCATAATCTATAGTTGCCTTTTTTTCTAACAGATTGACAGAAGCTTTTGCGACTCCTTGTTGTTGGAGCAGCGCCTTCTCAATCGTAGCTACACAAGTGGCACAATGCATCCCTTCGATTCGTAATGACATTCGTTCGGTGTTGGCTTTTTTGTCCTGTTGTTCATTCATTCAGTATCACCACCATCATTTCCCCACGGAATTGGTTTCTTGTGTCCGATATGCGGCAGCGCAATGACGACAACAAAATGCTAGCTGCTTTCCCTCAATTTCCTCAACGTGAGCACCTTCGTAGACTTTACATCCACAACTTGCACACACCTGGAGATTCGATTCAAAAGCAGCAGCAGTAATTGAGGCGAAACGATCAAGGAGTTGGTTAACTGAACGGCGCCCTTTACGAGTGAGACAATATTCCCGGCGGGGACGCTTTCCCACAGGCTTATCTTCACAGGTGACGATTCCCTCCTTTTCGAGCTGTTGTAGGAAAGGGTAAAGAGTGCCTGCGCTGAGTGATCGCCCCGTCCTATTATCATATTTTCTGATGATGCCATATCCATGGCTAGGTCCTTCATTGAGCACGAGAAGGATATAGAATTTCGCGAGATTGTCCAGAACTGCATCTAGGGGTTTCTCCGTCATCATTAGCACCAGAAAATTTTATGTGACGAAATAGATATATCCAATCCGATATATTAATATAATGCAGCAACATATGTCACCCAAACCCAACGAATCAAGGAGGAAAAACTATGGCAATTGATCCAATATGTAAAATGAAAGTTAACGAACGAACTGCTAAATGGACTTCTAAATTTAGAGGAAAAACATACTACTTCTGTGCACCTGGATGCAAAGCTGAATTTGATAAGAATCCAGAGAAGTATGCATCCTAGGAGTCGTGCCACCTTCTCTTTCTTTATGTTTGCTCTATTGGAAGAAGGATCCGAAAAGCGGCGCCTTGTTCAGAAGGTCCAGTGACAAGTTCGATTGCGCCGCTATACGCTTCAAGAACCCGTTTGCAGAGATTTAATCCTAATCCACCACCAGTGGTGGTGGTGCCACGTTGGAAGAGCCTAGCGTGCAGTTTTTTTGGAATACCGGGACCATTATCCTTCACATCGATTTGAACCTGTTGTCCTTTTTTACTGATTTTGACGTTAATGATTGGGTTAGAACCAGCATATTGGGCAGAATTTCGAAAGAGGTTAACAAAAACCATGGGAAGCAAACGGCCACTGGTTACCTGCACACGCTTAGTTTTTTCAGAGGCCTTGACTTTGATTGTTATATGCTTGTGGGTTTTCATTGCTTGTTTTGCTACACGCTGAATTAGGGCAAAAATTTCTTTTTCAGCTTCCTTTTCTGGGCGTCCGAAAACGTCGAGTAAGCGCGTCATCCGATCTGCGGCAGCTCGAGTAGCTTCGATAAACTCACTAAGTTCGGAATCCTCTGGAGTCATCATTTTCGCCACCTCGGATGTACTGAAAATTACTTGCAGATCATTGCCAAGATCATGTCTTAAAAGCGACGCATAGAGTTCAAGGTCACGATTTGTGTTTTTTAATTCAATTTCAGCGAGCTTGCGATCATGAATATCTCGAACTATCGAGAAGAGAGCAACGATTTCACCGTCATGAAAGACCTGTTTACTTCGCACTTCACCCCAAACATGTGACCCACCCTTGGTGACAAAAGGATATTCAACGGGACCTAACACTTCACCTGAAAACAAGCGTTTGGTATTTTCGAGAGCTTGTGGAAGATACTCAGGAGGGAGTAGACCTAAACTGGGATAGAATTTGCCTTTCAGCTCATCAGGAGGGTAGCCTAAATGGGTTTCGATTGAGGGGGAGACATCTATGATATTTAGATCCTTGTCAAAATATAGTAAAACATCAGTGAGGTTTTCAAAAAAGAATCTGTAACGTTCTTCGCTCTCCGCTAGCGCTAGTTGAGCATGTTTTCGATCGGTTATGTCTTCAAGAGTACCTTCGTAATAGATTACCTTCCCCTGGGAATTTCGAATAGCTCGACTACTGAGTAGCACCCAAATAAATCGACTGTCGAGTCGTCGAAATTGGGCTTCAAAACCAACGATTATATCCTCCTCAGCAACCTTCCGTTCCCATCTTCGTCGGGCAGTTGGATCAACGTAAAACGATGAAGCCTTTCTTTTCAAGAGTGCCTTTTTGTTAGGAAACCCCAACATTTTGACCAAAGCGGGATTTGCATCGAGAATTTCTCCCGCCCCAGGTTTAGTCCGGAACAGACCAACCGGAACACTTTCAAAAAGATGGCGATAATCAGCTTCGGCTTTTTTCAATTTAGTAATTTCACTTTTGGTGGCTGGCATGGTGGTCCACCCATAATCGTCGACATATAGAGAAGTGACTGTTTCCCCAACCTCTTCTCATTTGTAAATCTAGAAAAATGGAATAAGTGTCTTTCGTTCTGCTAATCTACTATTCTCCCTTAATTGCGAAAAGGGGAGAGCCGTTGAAATGAGCTTTGGGTCTAATCGAGAAGGGATTTCAGGTGGAGTTTGTGTTTTCCGAGTTTACCTTCGAAGTTAACGGCGGTGACCCGAACTAAACCAGGGGCCTTCACAGCCGCCTGTAAGGCCGCACGCATGCCGTCTTGCACAGTATTCTTGCTCAGACCGTTGAGTACAATCTCGAGGACACAATTCACATCGGAGGGAACAAGGGAATTGGGGACATGTTCCCGGAGCGTAGGACAAAGCCGCACATTCGTTGAGGCGGCTAGAAAATCGTATTTGGAACCTACTTGGCTTCCGCTGCGACAGATTCCACCGGGGAAGGGAGCCACACACCCATCGACAGTATGAATTGCGTCAACGGCGTCTTCAGCGGCTTTTAACGTAGCCTTGGGGCTCTTACCCATCAGAATCAGGTTTCCACCACCGACTCCTTTCTTGATCCCAAATTTCTCTTCGATCACGAACTCTCCTTCGATAACAGGAATCCGCCAAGCAAGTAGTTTATCTCCTACACGCTTTCTGTCTTCAAAGCCATCACCAAAATAACGGAGCTGATTTCCAACATCAACCCATTCTTCAGGATCATCCAAGGCGTTGTAAACATTTGTGGTTGGACACGTGAGAATGCATTGTCCTGTTCGTTTCCGAAGCTGTTTTGCTAAATCTTTCGACTTCATAGCAGCAAAGAGCAGTGTAATCCCGTGTCGCTTATCTGGCGTCTCAGTCTTGGGAATCACTCGGTCGATTCCTGCTTCAACTTTACATTCAATTACTGATGTGGCAAATCCAGCTGCAGATAAAGCGCAGGTCTTCGCCCATTTCGCCGTTTCCGCAGTCATCAGAATACGGGCAACTTGCATATCGAAGGCTTCAGCGAAGGTGTCTTCGATTTCTACTCCATTCAGTTCCATTGATTAAACCCCGATTAGTCGTAAAGAGTTAGTAGGAGCAATAATAACATTACCATCCAACGGAAATTTATTTTAGTGTTTCACTACTCGCTTATTTAGAAGAGAGACCTAGAGCCTTTATTGCTGTTATTTGGTCTGAGACTCTGCTTGGGTTAGGTTTCATTTAGATTTTCCATCGCATGTTCTATGACCTTAACCAAAGTTTCGTATGGAATCTCATCCGTAATTTTGAAGTTAATACTTGCCTGTTGTTATTCCTGGATGCTTTGCTTTAAACAGCGCTATGTGACCGGTATTATTTGTGTATACTAAGACGCCACCTTTCCTATAACCTAAGGCAACCCACCCCGATTCAACCTTGTAAGTCGGTATTTTGTATGATAATCGGGCTTGAGCATTCGGATAGAGCCGCATTATCACTGCTTGGAACCTTTCGAAAGGCGTTTTTCGTTCATCCACCACTTCATCAATATATCTTTGAATTTCGTCCATCGCTTTCCAATCTCCTTTTCTCGTTTCATCGTTGCTTATTTATGGATAATGATAAATAACCTAAATCCGTTTATGGTAGTTCCACGAATGGCGATTATCCTTTCAAAAGACAAAATAACGTGAATGGAGCAATTATAAAGATGGCTGCAGCGAAACTCATTCTCCGACCACTCATCAAAACCACAGAAAAGATTCCTCTTGATTTGAGCACCGTTTCACCAGATACGGTAGCTGGCAAGACGCTTGCTAAAATTGAGAAGATTAAAATTTGGCATGGAAACCGAAGGACTACACTCGACAAATTCTTTGAAGTATCTGGAAAACCAGCAAAGATCGCTGATAAAACGATTATAGTCGTTGAAGGAACCATTTCACAGGTTCGCCATTTTGGACAGGATATGACCGCGGGATCCATTATCATTAAGGGTGACGCGGGAATGCATCTAGGCGCCCGAATGAAAGGGGGAACTATAGAGGTCAAAGGGAATGCAGATCATTGGCTTGGTGCAGAAATGTCTGGCGGGACAATTCGGGTAGTAGGAAATGTCGGTGACAAGGCTGGGTCAGCCTATCTCGGCAGTAAATATGGCATGAATGGAGGAAATCTGTATGTCAAAGGGAACGCAGGACATGAATTGGGAATGGGAATGCGCCGAGGGATAATCGTGGTTGATGGCGACACAGCATCCTATACTGGAACGCGAATGCTTGCGGGAACGATTATTATTCGGGGTCAATTAGGTGATCGCGCAGGGGCTGATATGCGATATAAAGGAACAATAATCGCTCTGGGCAAAGCGAAACCACCGATGCCTACACACCTATTCAACGGCGAATATTCGGATATGGTCTTTCTCCGGCTCCTCATGGATGCTATTGAAAAGGAGATTCCAGGTGTCACATTCACTGAAAATGAGCGAGTGGGTCCGTACCTTCGATTTACTGGCGATTTTGGATCGGGTGGCCGGGGCGAGCTTCTTTTCTTCAAGTCAGTAAATAATCATATTCTGAAGGTCGGAAAGAATGGTGGTTAAAACAAAACCTAGTGTCAACAAGCTTGCTATGCCCCTTGTGAAACAGCTTATTGCTAAAAAAGACGTACTTCGCATCAACGTCCATCAAACCAAGGGCAAAGCAACCATCATTGATTGTGGTATAGATGCTCCTGGAAGCCTTGAAGCAGGCCGCCTCCTGGCAGAAATCTGCATGGGTGGATTGGGATCTGTTGAAATTGCCACAACTAGTATCGGCGGATCCACCTTCCCTGCAGCTCGTGTTTCTAGTGACCACGCAGCCCTCGCGTGCATTGGGTCCCAGGCAGCCGGATGGAATGTCAAGGTTGAAGGGTTCTTTGCTTTAGGGTCGGGTCCAGCGCGGGCCAGTTCTCGCGTTGAAAACAAGCTTTTTGATAAACTTGGCTACCACGACAAACACAAAGAAGCTGTACTTGTGTTAGAAACCCGAACACTCCCTAATCCTGCAGTATGCGAACATGTTGCTAAAGCCTGTAAAATCGATGAAAAAGATCTCTATCTCCTCGTCGCGCCTACTGCCAGTATTGCTGGTTCTGTTCAAATTGCCGCACGTATTGTCGAAACTGGCATTCATAAACTCAAAATTTTAGGATACGACTTCCGGAAGGTCCTTAGCGGAATCGGATCATGTCCGATTGTTCCTGTTGCCAGGAAAGACATGCGGGCAATGGGAATAACGAATGATGCAATCCTAATGATGGGTGAAACGTTCCTTTTCATTCAGTCCACAGAAGGTGATGGTTTAGATGAACTTATTCAACAAGCACCATCCTCAACTTCATCAGATTACGGGAAACCCTTCCACCGAATTTTTAAAGATGCCGAAGGGAATTTCTACAAAATAGATAAAATGCTCTTTGCACCAGCGCATATGACAGTCAATGATCTCCGCACAGGTCTATTCCACATCGCGGGGCAACTTGATCCGAAGCTTTTCCTTAAAGCTCTAGAATTTACCCTTAAATGACAGCATATCTCTTTGGCAAAAGCCTAAAATCAGAAGACCCATCCGTTAAGAGATACAGATATTCATGGAGGTTTTCTTGTGAAGAAAGGCATTGCACCAGATGAAGTGGCTGAACTCTTCTACAGATACTTAGTTGAACAAAATAAAGAAAAATGGTTGTTGACCTTCCGTAAATACCACCAAGAGCGAGCTAATCAGTATGGGTCATCTCCTGATTTATACTGGCGGGCAGGGCAGAAAATGCAGCGTGACTATGGTTATACTTACAAACGAGTACCTGAAAAAGATACACAGCTTGATGAGAACCGGTGGAAGTTCTTTTTCCAACGATATAAACCGGATGGCGAAAAAAGTGCTAGCCCAGCCCCCATCACAATCATTCGAGACGAAGATTTAGACGGCGAATGGCGAGTTGATGTAGCCACAGTCTGAGCTACCTAGGACTTCATCGGAATTAAGGACAGGGGTTTTGAATCTGGTTTACAAAGAAAAGAGTATACAATAATTTGTCCATATCAAAGGCAATTACGACAAACCTAACAGAAGGAAGAAGGTTGACAGAACAAAAAGCAATTACAACCGATCGGGCAAAAACTGAAGCAGTGAATGAGATTATGAAAACTCTGTCAACTAGTTCAAAAGGCCTTTCTTCAGAGGAGGCTTCCAAACGGATCGAGATTTTTGGTGCCAATGAAATAGTGGAAAGGAAAAAAAATTCTCTTCTAAAATTCTTGAGCTACTTCTGGGGCCCTATCCCATGGATGATTGAAGCTGCCGCAATCTTGTCTGCTCTAATTCAACACTGGGAAGATTTTGTAGTCATTCTGTTCATGTTGATGATTAATGCAATAGTCGGATTTTGGCAAGAAAAGAAAGCAGATGACACTATCGAACTTTTAAAACAGAAATTGGCAACTCAAGCACGAGTACTAAGAGATGAAAAGTGGCTTGAAATTCCTGCTAGACAACTTGTACCGGGTGATATCGTCCGTATTCGACTTGGTGACATGGTTCCTGCTGATTTGAAACTTATAGAAGGGGATTTCCTTCAGACAGATGAATCTGCTTTAACGGGTGAATCTCTTCCTGTTGAAAAAAAGGTGGAAGATGTTGCTTATTCAGGTTCCATTGTTCGGCAGGGCGAAATGAATGGGATAGTCATCACTACAGGGATGCAGACATACTTTGGGAAAACTGCGAAACTTGTAGAGGAAGCAAAACCCCGCAGCCACTTCCAAGAAAGTGTGATAAAAATTGGGAATTACCTAATTATCCTTGCAATCGTTTTGTTAACTATTACCTTTGTCGCATCATTTCTCCGCCATGAGTTGATTTTAGTAACGCTGGAATTTTCTTTAGTACTTTTGGTTGCTGCAATTCCTGTTGCATTACCAGCAGTACTTTCTGTGACATTAGCAGTGGGTGCATTGAATTTAACGAAACGTGGTATCATCGTTTCAAAACTAAGGACCCTTCAGGAAATGGCTGGTGTTGACATACTATGTTCAGATAAAACGGGTACGATAACGAAAAATCAGATAGCAGTTGCTGATGTTATACCACAAAAGAACTTCACAAAAGAAGACGTCATTAAAATTGCAGCACTCGTTTCACGTGAAGAAGATAAAGACCCAATTGATACTGCAATAATCGTTAAAAATAAGGCTGAACCAACAGCTCTTGATCCCAGTTCTTCACTTGAAATTGTGGCCTTTAAGCCATTTGACCCCATCACGAAACGCACGGAAGCAACCATAAAGGAAGCAGGAAAGGGTCAATTCAAGGTTTCTAAAGGAGCTCCACAAGTTATTCTATCTTTAATAGCAAAGAAGAGTAGGTTATCTAAAATTGTAGATAATCAAGTTAATGCTTTTGCGGAAAAGGGATTTCGAGCGCTAGCTGTAGCCAGTACTGATTCAAAAGGGAAATGGCAGTTTGTGGGGTTAATTGCTCTTTATGATCCTCCCCGCGATGATTCAGCTGATACTGTAAAAACGGCTAAGTCAATGGGTTTAGATATCAAGATGGTGACAGGCGATCATGTAGCAATCGCCAAACAAATTGCACACGAAATTGAGCTAGGTACAAATATACTACAGGCATCACAATTTTTGGAGAAACAAGACAGCAAGATTCAGGATATTGTTGAAAATGCTGATGGCTTCGCACAGGTTTTTCCTGAACATAAATACCACATTGTAGAAATTCTTCAGAAAAGAAATCATATCGTAGGAATGACTGGTGACGGTGTTAACGATGCGCCTGCTCTGAAGAAGGCGGATACAGGAATTGCTGTAGCTGGTGCTACAGATGCAGCGAAATCAGCGGCGGATCTTGTTCTTACCAGTCCTGGACTTTGTGCGATTATTGATGCTATCAAACAGAGTCGACAGATCTTTGAGCGTATGAATAGCTATTCTACTTATCGGATTGCTGAAACAGTGCGGATATTGCTATTTCTTACATTTTCTATTCTCTTATTCAATTTTTATCCAATCAATGCAATTATGATTGTTATTCTAGCATTACTCAATGATTTACCAATCATGATGATTGCCTTTGATAACACGTTGCCCCCTGGAAAACCGGTTCGCTGGGATACAGCTAGGGTATTAATTCTTTCAACTAGCTTGGGTTTTTGGGGTGTCGTTATTAGTTTTGGTTTGCTGTACATTGGCATCATGGTGTTACATCTTGATCCATTGACACTGCAAACACTGATATTTCTAAAACTTGCTGTAGCGGGCCATATGACCATTTATTTAACTCGGACCCGGTCACATTCCTTCTGGCACCGTCCCTATCCGTCCCTTCGGCTTTTCTTAACAGCTGAACTCACGCAATTGCTTGCGACCATCATGGCTGTGTACGGGTTCCTTATGCCTGCCATTGGATGGGGACTCGCGGCTTTTATCTGGGGATATGTACTCCTATTCTTTGTGTTCGGGAACTTTTTTAAAATCGGAATCATTACACTGATGGACCGATTCAATATTGGAATCCGGCAATGACTTTTTATGATGCTTTTTTAACATCACAAATAATACACAAATCCCAATGAGAAACCAAACAACTGCCATAATTAGAGCATTAAGACTAAGATAGAACATTAATAATATACAACTAAGTATGCCGAGGATTGGTGTAAGGGGATACAGTGGAACTTTAAATGGCCGCCTAATATCTGGTGCATCATGCCTCAGTTTTATCAACGAGGCATGAACGAACAGATAGGTAAACAGACTCCCAAAATTCACTATTGAAGCAATAAGGTCAATATTGTTAAAAAATAATCCAGCAAGAGTAGCCACAAGAATACCTCCAATAATCACAGACACATAGGGTGTGCAGAATCGTTTGCTTATTCGATCTAATTGCTGCGGGAGCAGCTTATCACGCCCCATAGCGAAACTTGCCCGAGTCCCTCCCAAAATTGAACTTAAAACAACAGATGCAGTTGCAATTAGTGCAGCTACTGCAATGAAGCTCGTAAAAAATGGATTCGTTGTAATGGCACGGGCTAAATCTTCAAGCGGAGATGCACTCGATCCTAAATCTTGCCAATTTAATATTCCAATTTCTAAAACAGCTATCGCCATATAAAGGATAAATGTAACAACAAACGCAAGAATCAACGCGCGGGGAATATTCTTTTCAGGATTTTTTGTTTCTTCCGACATCATTGCTATGGTGTTAAAACCGAGAAAAGAAAAGAAGATGACAGCAGTTCCATTAAATGTACCACTGATCCCATTTGGGAAAAATGGGATAAAATGTGCTACATCAAAAAATTGAACTAAGTATAACCCCCCAACCCCAATTAGTAGGATTAAAGCAAAGACTTTGATGACAACCATAATGGAAGTAGCATTGGCACTTTCCTTTACACCAATAATATTCAATATCGTAAAAACAATAGGTAGCGCCACTGCTGCTAGAATCAAAGGCAGTGGTCCAACCAATCCAAAAAGTGCTGTAAAGTAAGCAGCAAACCCAATAGAGACCGCTGAAGCGCCGGCTATATAGTCAAAATATTTGAACCAGCCCACAAAGAAACTTGGAACTCGGCCAAAGGCTCTTTTGGTAAATACATACGATGCACCTGTTTCTATTATAATTGAAGCAAGTTCTGCAGATGAAAGGGCAGTAAGGAGCGCAATAATTCCGGCTAAAAAGAACGACAGGATAACTGATGGCCCTGCTAGTCCTGCTGCAACACCACTAATAACAAAAATTCCTGCCCCAATGATGTTCGCTATCCCTGCTGAACTCGCACCAAAAAGACCTATACTCCGCTTTAATTCTGGCATACTATACTATTCATTTTATGATGCTGAAAAAGCTATATTTTGGATGTTTGTTTCCCATAAATTCGAAACAAGACGGAAAAAAGGAAGCAGTGATCATGGCATTTGAATTTCCCCTGCTAATTGTATGCACGGTTGACTATGATGTACCTGATTAGGATGAAAATGAGTCGAGTTTAAATCAAACAAATGAACGAAGATAGGGAGAAAATTCTTTCACTTATCTCAACCCCTCTCCTGGTTTAAATGAATGGGATTGTATGAATCAAATGGCGGTGCGGATGTGAGGCAACTTAAGAGCCGAGGCTCAACAAAGCGAGTGAAGCTCGTGAAGAAAGTCCGCAAAGTCGCCCCCTATCTTGCTCCTGTGGTGGATGGCGTTGAAGCCGCCCAGGATCTGGATATTACCTTGCAGACCCTGTCACCTGACTCCAGCCAGACCCGCTGTCTCGTCTGCAAGGGTGGCAAGTTGCTATGTGGCAAGTCTTCCTGCCCTCTGCTGCACCGGCTTTACTCTTTTTTGAAAGTCAAACCCCTAATCGATAGAACGGATCTTGAGGGATCATCACCGCCAGGGGTCTTCGTGGGACGATTTGGATACCCCAAAGTCTACGCAGGCCCCTTGGTCCCACCCGTCATTGGCGATACCTCGATTTATGATTCTCCTGAAGACTGGATGTATCTGGATTTAGACCAAATTCTCGAATACCGTTATTCCTTAGTGCGTGGGATGTCTCGGGTCACAGTGACGGATTTGAATAATGCCGGCCGGATAATCGAGGATACGCGTGATATGACCCTAGCTTCTGGTCCCGTGGAAACTGAAGTGCTATTCAAAAAGCGTCCTCGCCGTCCACTCCGGGTTGATTCTCAAGTCCAGCCAATGGGTCCTTCCGCTATGCTTGAACGATTTACTTTGGGTACCATGAGGGGGCATAGGCGTCTTGAACGAGCGTTCGATGATCGGGACTTGAAGGCAGCACCTGCAGTTGTTGATTTATATCGTAATGATGTGAATCTCACGAAGATTACCCGCGCGTTTAGTATGGGATGCTTTGGACTCGGTGACAATCGGCGAATGGTACCAACGCGTTGGAGTATCACAGCTGTCGATAGCACTGTAGGACGCCACTACCGTGCGCAAATCAAAGAGAACCCCCTAATCAACGAATATCGCGTGTATGAAGCCGATTTCCTTGGTGATCATTTCAAGATCTTTATGAGCCCTGAACCCTGGAGCTATGAACTGGTTGAGGCCTGGTATCCAGGTACTACATGGAATCCGTCAGGTCACCACATCGGTATTGCTAGCGACTGGGAACCCTATAAGGGTCGTACTGGATATGCTGTGATTGGGGGATGCTATTATGCTGTCCGGGCGATGGTCACAGAACATCTTGCTAAAGAGAGACGACAAGCTTCGGTCGTTGTTCTCAGGGAATCCCGTCCCAATCATATCCTTCCGCTAGGAGTATGGGTGCCTAGGGAAATTGCCCGAGAGGCCTTGAGACAGCCATATTTACGATTTGATACCCGAGAAGAAGCGCTTCGCTATATGATGTCGGGATTTCGTATTGATTTACAGTCATGGATCGAGGGAGGAAGCTTGTTAGCGCGGCAACTTTACCAACGTCGTTTAACAGATTATTTACAATAATTTCGAATGAAAATGATTTTTTAGGCAACTCTTCATTGCATTATATGTGAAGCAGACAGCACGTGTTCTTATCCAGATTAGTAGACCCTTGGGATGGCTTGTTGCGCCTCTTGTTTTTCTTTTGGGGTTAACTGCATTTGGAACACCGCTTATTCCCGTGGCGATTGTCCAGGTGATCTTGCTGTCGTTTCCCTACTGTATTGTGTTGTATGGTACGAACGACTTGTATGATTATGAGGCAGATAAGGTGAATCCGAGAAAACCAAAGCGTGATTCGGTTGAGATGGAAATCGTGATGTTTCCGTTAATTAAGAGATTGTCCTTAATTATCGTCATCGGATTGTTGATCAGTTCACTTGCTACGCTCAACTTGACGAATATCTTTGCGATGGGGATTCTGCTCTTCTTTTCGTACTTCTATTCAGCTCCGCCGATTCGGTTTAAAAAGTGGCCGCCTATGGATTCGGTGTCAAACGGAATTTTGTATTTCTATGCACCAGTGTTGCTTGGAGCTAGTTTTGGGGCGACGATTATTCAAATTCCTATCCAGGTATATTTCATCACAGCCTGTGTGATGGGTATCCATTCGTTTAGCACTATAATGGATTATAGTGCTGATAAGCTGGTGGGAGAAAGGACCTTTGCAACTGTGTACGGAAAACGTGTCGCCTCGTTATTCACGATGGTTGTTTTTGTGCTTGCCTACCTTTTTTCTGGATTTCAAGGAATGATTGTCGGCTATTATTTAATAGTCTGTGCGGTATTAGCCGCTATTCTAACGATTGTGTCATCAGAGAAATTGGGGCGGTACCTCTTTTATGGAATGGGGGTTGGTTTCGGAATTGTTGCAGTATTAGAAGTTCTTCGCTATCTAGCATTCTTTTACTGAACAATTGAGATTGTTGAAAAAATTGAGACGTGATGGGACTAACCGCCGGGACCGCCATGCCACGGGACATCTTTCCAGGTAAGTTCCCAGAGGTCTTCTTCGGTGAGGGTTTCTTTTTCAATTACTAGTTTGTAAAGCTGAGTGAGAAGCTTGTGGTGACGTTTTTCGTCTTCGAGAATGTATTCGATTACCTTCTTGGACCCAGGGTCCTTGGTTTGGGGAATGAGTTCTGTGTAGGTTTTAATGGCAGTAGCTTCCAAGTCGATATGGGTCTGGATATCTTTGCCCAGTTGATCTCGCTTTGTTTCTTCGATGAAGGGAGTTTTGGATTCGAGACGCGCAAGTATGGCGTTTAGCATGAGTGCGTGCTTGTTAGAGTCGATGGCGATTGCTTGGATGAGGTTTTTCACGAGCTGATTTTTGGTATCTTTTACCCCTTTGTGTGCTATTCGCACAATTTTCTCTTCGAGGGCAATTTGCTGTTTGAGAAATGCCTTGAGTTGATCCTTATCCATGGAGTGTCACCGTGGCTCATTTCTTACGTTCTTCCTTTTCTGTGTTGCCATTTTCTCAAGTTGACAAGGGCTCACTTTTCCTCGAGGGGTCTAAGTTTTTATTATTGTGACCAGAACATCTGAACCTGAGAAACTTTGTCCCCACAACTCCGAGTCACTGAAGTGACTGCAAAAAGCATCCTCAATCCGAGTCGCATTAGCGGAGTGACGTATGCGATTAACCCATATGTGGGTTGCCAACACGCCTGCAGTTACTGCTATGCACGATTTATGTCAAAATATTCAGGCCATCAAGGTGAAGCGTGGGGGAGTTATGTTGATGTTAAAATCAATGCTGCTCGGGTGCTACAACAGCAGTTACGACGGCGCAAGAGGATTACCAAGGATCCCGTGCTTTTTTCTAGCGTAACGGATGCCTACCAGCCATTGGAACGGCGATACAAAGTGACACGTGGCTGCCTTGAATTATTAGTTCGCCATGAGTTTCCGATTTCAATTTTGACGAAATCAGATTTGGTTCTTCGGGATAGTGAGTTGTTAGGCCAGAATTCTGAAAATGAGGTGGGGATGACCATCATCACATTAAATGAGAAGGTTCGACGCGTATTTGAGTCTGGAGCCAGCCCTAGTGAACGGCGCCTGAAAGCGTTACAGGAAATCAGTGCCCAAGGTATTCGCACCTATGGGTTCGTGGGTCCCATTATTCCGGAATTAAGCACCCCGCATCTTGAGGAACTAATCCGGCAACTTGCTGAAGCTGGAGTCGCTTATGTGTTATTCGATCGATTGAATATCAAATATGGCAATCGCCCGGTTATTGAACAAGCACTCAGGACACATTTTGGGCCGAAGGCAAAAACAATCTTTGACGCGCTTAGACCCGGAAGTCACTATTATGAAATGGTTCGAAAGGAAATCATTGAGCAGTCCCTTCGATATGGGTTAGAAGCAGATATCATCTTCTAAAAAAACGGGAACTAGAGATCCTGTGGTTCTTCAACTCCAGGAGCCCACCACAGCCAGGTCTTCCTTTCGATGCTGAGTTTTCCATGTATTTTGCCTTCTTGTCGGAGCTGATTGAGAAGGCGGCTGGGTGAATCCGGACAGCCGAGTTCAAAAAAGAGCCGCGTTACTTCAAAAGTGGTCATGGGGCGCTTGGCGTCACTGAGAATCATCTCTACAGCGAGAGCTGATTGCGATTCGCGTTTTTTAGGTTTAGGAGCAGGTTGTTCTTCGTTCAATCATATCATCCTGTTAAGAAGCCGCTATCAGTGGAAAAAGAGAGGAGTGGGGAGATAAAAATCCCCGTTATCGGTCTTTTTGATAGTATGGAAAACTTAGATTGTCTTAAGATCACTTTCGATCATGTTGCGGGTGTCTTTATCCTCAACTTCGTCCATGGCTTTTTCTGCCAGTTTTAGATACTTTTCTTTGTTCTTCGTATCCCCTTTGACAGCGTATCCACGAGCAAGGGCCTCATAAGCGTAGGCAAGATCCCAATCTTTGATGCCCTCCTTCTTACAAATGTCAAGATAGGTTTGACCATAGTGAATCGCACGATCACCATCACTAACCACGGCATAAACTCGTGAGAGCTGCCAGTCACCACGACCGAGATTTATTGGGGTAGCGTCCCAGCCATTTTGAACACGAACGCCCCAGTGGTATCGGGAAGCGTGAGATGAATGAATCATGGCGTCTTTTTCTTCAGCTGTCAAGTCTTTTTTATCTAAGTAGTTCCAAGTGTTGTTGAAGAGGTCTACAGCCATTTTTCTATGCCATTTTTCAAGAGACAACTTGTCATCTGCCATTTTATCCAACCTCCTGGTTTTATACCTGTTAAGTTAAGCGCACTAAAAATACCTAGGGTCTTACGAGGTAACTTATTTCCACCAGTACTAGAGCTAATATGAGAAACTAATAGTGAAAATTGGTGTAAGATTAGGAAAACGAAATTCTTTTTCAGTGCCGTGCAAATAAGCAGATGAGTAGAACGATTCCTCCAAGGTTTATCTTGGAAGGAATCTGTGACTGGGAATTCCCTCGTGATTAGAGTTGGTGGAAAGCGAAGAAGATGATCAAAGCAATATTCATCGTGCTCAACGGGGCGTACGCGTTTTCCAAACAGTATACCGATCAAATCGATCCAACCATGCTCTCAGGACTCCTCACCGCGTTTCGTATTTCCTCTAAAGAGTTCGCTACTGGAGAATTTCGGCAAGCAAAGTTTGAAGGATCAGAAGTCTTTGTTGACGGACTCACGGAACGCCCCAATGATTTCGTAGCTATTTTTGCGACGCCTGAGGAACGCACGTCAGATTTAACAAATCTCATGGCACTCATCAAGACCGCCTTCATTAGTAACTATGGAGAAAAGATTCACACTTGGGATAGTCTCGAAGGGCCTTTCTCGGATTTTGAACCCACGATTGACCAACTCATCGCTGGTTGTATCTGGTGTGATACCGAAAAAATAATGGAACCTCCAAAGGTGACTTTCACCACCGACCTGGTGCCAGCCAAGGAAACCGTGTACCGAGGAAATTCACTGAACGTCAAATACTACGTCCACAATACCAGCGCCAACCCGATCCATTTGACTGCCATCGTGAATGCAATTCCTCATCTGTTTGAATTGGATGGATTAACCAAAAACGTCATCCTACGTAAAACCGCGTTCTTGCGGAACCGGCAACTAAATCCCAATGACTCTCATGAATCCATTATTCCAATTAAGGCGCGACGTATCGGTCACACAGAAATCGCACCGATTCTTTTCATCACCCAGGGAAACCAAGCGTTTACCGTGCTAGGCGAAAATCGAGAAATCGATGTCATCTAGCAGTCGACGTTCTTCGATCATTCAGGCTTTTTAGGTCAAACTTCTAATGCATCACCATGCCAAATTGCCCATATTGAAATCAAGAACTGAATCTACGATTGACTACTCAATACATTAGTGAAATCGATCCCAACTATTACAAAGCCGTGAATTCGCACATGGAACAAATACCCAGGCTTTTTCGCGGAATACTCCGAAACCAATTCGACTGAATGTAAAAATTGTGTGGACTAAAACGTGTCGCCGTCGAAGCATAGCCTACCAGCTAAGACATCGACTACAAATCTTTTCGTGAGAAACTCAAACGCCACGAAACCACTTAAGAAACCTGATCATTATCCCGAATTAATTCAATCATGTGCACCGAACAGGAAATACAGGGGTCATACGCACGTATTACCGGTTCCAATTGCTGGCTGACAGTTTTGTTGCTTTCTGCTGGGGGTTTGAGGAGTTCGGGGAGGAGTTCTTGGGCTTTGTGTTGGACAGCGTGTTCGATAGTGCGGACGTTTTGTCCGGTGGCGATGATGCAGTTGACTTTGGTGATGATGCCATCGTCGTTGGTCCAGTAGTTGTGGAATAGGGTGCCGCGGGGAGCTTCGACGACTCCGACGCCTTCGCCGGCTCGGGGTTCAGCGGGGATGCGGTAGTTATCTTCTTGGAGGGTGGAGTCTTCGATGAGGGTGATGGCTTGTTCGACGGCGCTGAGGGTCTCGATGGAGCGGGCGAGATTGTAGGCGATAGGGTCGTGGATTGGGCGTTGTCCGAAGAGTTCGAAAAGTTGGTCTGCGTAGCTTTGAGCGAGGGGGCTAACCATTTGTTGGGTGACGTTGAGGCGGGCGAGGGGGCCGACACGATAGTTGCCTTTGTCGGGTCCGAGTTCTTTGATGAAAGGGTATTTGACGGTGGTGTAGGGCATGGCATCTTCGGCGATGTGTTTTGCGTAGTCTTTGGGTGCGAAGTCTTGGAGTTTTTTGCCTTCAGGAGTGATGAAGCGGAGAGTGCCCTCGTAGATATCATGGACACCTTTTTTGTGTAATCCAAGATAGTGGGTGGGGTCACAGAGGTAGTAACCCACTAGGCCACGGTCATTTTTCGTGGCAAGTTTGAAGTAGAGATCCGTCACGGTTTGTGCGGTGGCTAAGGCTTTAGGAGCTAGTTTGGCGAGTTTGTCCCGTTCGTCTTCGGTGAGTGGACCCGCCATACCTCCAGGAACAGCAGTGCATGGATGGATCATGCGTCCACCAACAGCTTTGATGAGGGTTTGCCCAAACATGCGAAGTTCGATGCCTTTCTTCGCGAGACCGGGATTCTTCTTTGCCACTGCTAAGACGTTAGGTTCATCAGGGGAGAGAAAATCGGGAAGGGCAAGATAAACGAGGGAAAGGGCATGGCTGTGAATGAATTCGCCAAAGTTTTCCAAGTGCCGAAGCTTGATCGCCTGTTCGGGTGGAGTGACTCCCCAGGCGGCTTCGACCGCTTTGACAGAGCCGAGATGGTGGGCGACTGAGCAGATGCCACAGATGCGTTCGGAGAGTTGGGGGGCATCTTCAGCGGGGATGCCTTCCATGAATCGTTCGAACATTCTGGGTGATTCGATGATATGGAAGTGGCATTGATTGAGTTTGCCACCGGTGACATCTAGAGTGATTTTGGCATGCCCTTCAAGGCGGGTCATGGGTTCAAATTCAATGTGTTTGGGTTTACTCATTTTTTGTTAACTCCTTTGCGGAGATTATCGAGTTTCGAAGAAGCGTACGTATACCGGGCAAACGACCCCGCAAGGCGAGGCAAATTGAAGTTAGCAATCTGATTTTCTTCCATTGCAGCTAACGCATCCAGCATGGCTACACCTTGATCCCAGACCGTTTCAGAGGGGCCGCGACAGCCGGTACAAGGCATACCCCGTCTCGTACATTCGGCGTTACAGCCAGCGCGTGTTGCGGGTCCCATGCACAGAAACCCTTGGGAGAGAAGACATTTGTCGGGTTCAGGAATTTCATGGGTACGGCGGAGTGCCTTCGGAATTTCGGTTAGTCGTTCAAGGGGGCATTCGTCACAAACGCTCTTGGTGGATAGTGTGGGTTTCTCTCCCGAAAGTAGAGCGGTGAGGACTCTGGCGATTTCATCGGAATGGGGAGGACAGCCAGGAAGTATGAAGTCGACTTTCACTACGTCACTGAGGCGAAGATCGGCTGGCAGGACTTGTGGTACGTTTTCGTGGGGGACGATTTTCTGAGCCATGACGGCGGTCTTGTGATAGACATATTTGATGCCTTCTTGCGCATCGAAGACATTGGCGAGCCCGTTCACTCCGCCATATGCGGAGCAAGCCCCAAAGGCGATGACATATTTTGCCTGTTTACGCATGGCTTTCGCCATCTCTTTATCGTGATCGGTGCGAATACTGCCTTCGATGAGCGCCACATCGATGTTTGGTGGAATGGGGTTCTTGGTGTCGACAATGGGATAAGAATAAACGAGCTCTACATCTTTCAAAAGGTCTAGTAAAGCCACACCAATATCTAAAAGGGCAATGTGGCAGCCACTGCAACCCGCCATGCCCATGGTGGCGATTCGAACAGTCATTCGCATTTCACCTCAGGTTTCATTTGCTTGAGCGGGTTTGGCCCTAATTCTAGTAACCGAGTGTAAAACGATGATGCAGTTTCAACCCATTTGTTAGCCATTCCAGCGCTCATTAATTCAAATCTTAATCGTCCTCCGAGACCTATTGCTTCGAGGTCCTTTGCTAGTTTTTGCATGCGTTTTTCTGCGTGTAGGTTGCCGGTGACAAAGTGACATTGATCTTTTAGGCAGCCGGTGACCATGACGCCATCTGCGCCGTCTCTTAGAGCTTCAATGACATGTAGGGGATCAACCCGCCCAGAACAAGGAACTCGGATGATTTCCACGTTTACCGGATAGGACATTTTGCTTGTCCCTGCAAGATCTGCTGCGCCATAAGAGCAATAGTGGCAGCAAAAGCTTACAATGCGTGGTGTAAAGGCTGGCTTTGGTTTGGTAGCGGCTTTGGTGGATTTGCGTTTGGTTTTGGATTTTGCTTTACTCATTCTTTGGATGTCCCCACATTGGCGAGTAAGCCTTCAATTTGGGAGTAAATTTGTTTATCACGATAATGCCGGAGCTGGATGGCTTCCGCAGGACATTCGACGACACATATGCCGCAGCCTTTACAGGCGACTTCGATGACTTTTGCCACGCCTCCTTCCATGTAAATCGCGTTATACGGACAGACAGCAAAGCAGTTAGCGCATCCGATGCATAGAGATTCATCAACAACAGATTTGGCTAAATCAACTTCGACTTCGCCTTTGCTCATGGGGATAGCGGCATGAGAAGCAGCTGCGGCGCCCATAAAGGAGGCTTCAGCGATATCGCGTGGACTACTGCAGGTGCCAGCAAGAAAGATTCCATCAGTTGTGGTGTCAACCGGGGCAAGTTTCAAGTGGTATTCCCGGAAGAAACCATCTAAATCAACTTCTAAATTCAGGGTATGTGCTAGTTCCTTGGCGCCGCTGGCAGGTATCATAGCAGCGGAGAGTACAAGTAGATCCACCGGAAACTGCTCTTGCGTTCCATTATGGTGGTCGACAGTCAGGGTCAGACTCTTTCCCTTTTCTTCCTTGACTTCAGTGACATCAATCCGATGGAATTTCACGCCTAGGCGTTGAGCGTCGAGATAATAGCGTTCATACTCTTTGCCCTGTAATCGGATGTCTTTGTAGAATACAGTTACTTCGGTTTCTGGCCAATGCTCTTTGATGTAGACTGCGTGTTTCATTGCGACCTGACAGCAGACGCGAGAACAATGAGAGTAGTAATTCGGGTCGCGGCTTCCAACACATTGAATCATCCCGACCCGTTTTGGCAGTTTTTTATCGGAAATGCGCTGTAACTGTCCATCGGTCGGACTCATTGGGTCGAGAATCCGGGCGAGCATGAATTGGGTAATCACGTTCGGATATTCGCCATACCCATACAACCCTTCCGGTTTGAAAACATCATACCCAGTGGCGACAATCGTGGTGCCAACGGTGATATCGGTATCCTTAGGTTGTTCGTCAAGATGAATCGCATTCACTGGACAGATTTGTTCACATTTACCACATTTTGTGCAGGTGTCAAAATCAATTACGGGTGCCCGTGGAACCGCCTGAGGAAAGGGGTAGTAGATGGCTTTCCGGTTCGCTAGACCATAATTGTGTTCGTCAGGCACTTCAACAGGACAGATATCCATGCACTTGCCACAAAGTGTGCAGGTATCGATATCAACGCCCCGAGGTTTACTGTGGAGCCGGGCCTGGAAGTTCCCGATGTAGCCACTGAATTGTGAGACTTCGGTTTGGGTATACACATGGATTTTGGGATCATTGAGAAGAATGCGTTTTGCTAAACACTTGCGTGCCATTTCCCCGTGCCGTGGAGGAACACAGACTCCGCAAGTATCAGTCATGAATACGAACCCCAATTGTGCGGATTTACCACCGAGTGCTGGGCTGCGTTCCACAAGGTGGACTTCATAGCCATTATCGGCTAGAAGTGTTGTGGCGGCTATTCCTGCAATTCCTGCACCGATGACCATACATACCGGTGGCACTTTCTGAGTTGTTGAACCAATCGATTCAAGCTGTGCCGCGCGATAGACGCCGGCACGAATGAGATCTTTAGCTTTCTCTGTCGCTTTAGCGTAGTCATCTTTCTGTTTCATATGGGCCCAGGAGACTTGTTCGCGGATATTGACCATTTCGAAAAAGAAAGGGTTAATCCCCGCTTCTAACACGGTTCGACGGAAAGTGGGTTCATGCAATTTGGGACTACACGAGGCAACAATAACTCGATTGAGCTTATGCGCTTTGATATGTTTCTTGATGATATTTTGCCCTTCCTCAGAGCATGTAAATAATTGCCAACCAGCATAGGCGACATTCGGGAGGGTCTTGGCATATTCGGCGACCGCAGGAACATCAACAACTTTGGCAATATTGGTGCCGCATTTACAGACAAACACACCGATTCGTGGTTCTTCGGGCGTCATTTTTCTAGCCTCCATTCCTTGCCTGGATATTTGCTACCGCTTCACGCGCAAAAGCGGCAAATTCTTTCGCATCCCGTCCGATTAATTGTACAACTTGGACTCTTTCGGGGTTCACCCCAGATTGGGTGAGAAGATTTTGTACCACATGGGCGCGGCTGTTCGCCATTCGTGCTCCACGTCCATAGTGACAAAGCTTTGAATCACAAGCAAATAGAATAACACCGTCAGCACCCGCTTCAAGTGTTTGAAGAATTTTAGGCGCTGAAATACTCCCAGTACATGGAACTTCGAGAATATGTAGATCCGCCGGATATTGTAAGCGTTCCTCGCCAGCCTCATCGATAGCCCGGTAAACGCATTCGTTACAGGCAAAGCCAACAATTAGATTCTCTGTGCCTTCAACGCTGTTTCCCAATAACCCTTCAAGTGCAGATTCTATAACGGTCGGATTCGTGTTAAGGGGTCCAATAGCACCAACCGGACATACCGACATGCATTCTCCACATGATTGACAGCGAACTTCATCTACAACCACACAATCACCAGTGGAGTCAAAAGATATCGCTTGCGAGGGACAAGCGGGAATGCACAATCCACACGCATTACATAGATCTGTATTGACAACAGCAGTATCCAAATCCTTTGTCAGCGATTGTGTGGCAAGCCATACCGCTGCCTGTTCTGCTGCGGCACCCGCAAGTTCAACGGATTCGGGAATATCTTTGGGTCCATGACAGGTTCCGGCGAGAAAAACGCCATTGACAGCAGTTCGGGCTAACGCAACTTTTTCGTCGAGGGCTTGAAAGAAACCGAGTGAACCAAGAGGGACGCCAAAGATTTTAGCGAGCTCTTCTGTTCCTGGCGACGGTGTCATCGCACAAGATAGTACTACTAAATCAGATTCGATTGATTTCGTCGCTCCATCTGAGTCAGTATACTTGACGATTGGTTTTCCATTGGATCGAACAATCTCTACAGAATCACCACGGTAGACGACGTGGATATTGTATTCATTGCAGGCCCGCACATAGAATTCATCAAAGCCTTTCCCACCCGCACGGATATCCCGGGCGAGAATGGTGATATCAATGTCGGGGTCATATTCGAGTTTTGCCAGTTCCGCATGCTTAATTGCAGCCATACAACAGTAAGAGGAACATTGCCAGCTATACCGTTCATCTCGGCTTCCGACACATTGGATCATCACAATGTTTTTGGGTTTGCGACCATCGGATGGCACTTCTAATTTTCCACCAAAAGGTCCAACCGAGTCCATCATCCGAATGAACTGCATTTGGGTAATGACATCAGGATTTTCAGCATAATGTAATTCAGGAACAACCGAAGGGTCAAATTCTTTAAATCCGGTAGCTAAAATAACGCTACCCACCTGTACTTTGACCGTTTTATCCTTCATCTCATAATCAATCGCATCTGCCGGACACACCTTCTCACAAACACCACACTTGTCACTGGTGAGTTTCTTACAATGTTCAGCATCAATCGTTACCTTTCGCGGCACACTTTGGGAAAACGGTATATAGATGGCTTTCCGCTTCGCAATCCCCCACGACCAATCATCATCAACTTTAGTAGGGCATTTTTCGACGCACTGCAAACAACCCGTGCATTTA
>JBHLPR010000122.1:0-2508 GCA_048939245.1 Promethearchaeota archaeon
TGCTTTTCGATAAGTTTCAGTGAGCAGTCAAAGACTACGTGGAATAGGTGAAGAATCGAGTCGGTGGTGACGAATACAGGTAGGTCGTTGTGATAGACTTTGTAGTAGTAGAAGTCTTCAAAGCGCAGTGCAGGATTGAAGATGCCGTCAAACGGGTCTGTGTCATTTGATAGTTCAACGACTACGAAGCCGTACTTTTCAAGCATTTCCTCCTGCTCGGGGGAGAGCGAAAGAGCACTCTTAACTTCATCGTAGTAGGCTGCCTGAGAGGGGTCGAAAGCCGCCTTGGCAGGTAAAGGTGTAATTAAACTTAAAGAAGAAAGCAATGAAATAAGCAGGAGAAGCTTAGCAACCTTCTTAACTTTCATTTTCTCCCCCTTTAAAATTCAAAGAATATTGTATTTAACTTTTGTGACCGAATCAACATTAAGCGTTATTTTGAATCTTTTTTGTTTGCGCGTCCAATTTCGGAAGATTCTTGTGTTGATGCTTGGTTTCCGCAGAAAAAGCTAGTTTTCAACAATGAAGTATTATTAGTCTCCTAATATGAATGGTTTATTGTTGGTCACTTGATGGCTGTAGGGTGACGTAAGTTTGGTGAGATGCGGAAAGAACAGGATAATTGTCGCTGATTGCGTTGAGGGGATGAGGCGGTTCCTTGAGGATGGGGAAGTGGATGTGATTGTGACTTCTCCACCATATAATCTGGGAATAAAGTATGGCGTGTATGATGACTCGGTTTCCAGAGGGCAGTATCTTGATTGGATGGAAACGGTGGCGGAGGAATGCAAACGCGTTCTCAGCGACTCTGGCTCATTCTTCTTGAACGTTGGATATAAACCGAGGGACCCGTGGGTTGCTTGGGAGGTGGCGTTTAGGTTCAGGAAACATTTTGTGTTGCAGAATGTTATTCACTGGATAAAATCGATTGCGATACCACAGGATGATGTTGGCGATTACCCGAACATCAGAGGAGACATTGCGGTGGGGCACTTTAAGCCCGTTAACAGTGAACGTTTCGTGAACAAGTGCCACGAGTATGTTTTCCAGTTCACCAAAGACGGAAAAGTCAAAGTTGACAAAATGGCGGTGGGTGTGCCGTATCAGGATAAGAGTAACATTGGGCGGTGGAAGAAGGCGGTTCGAGACCTGAGAGATCGGGGTGACACGTGGTTTATTCCTTATGAGACAATCTGGTCCCGGAAGAGGCAGAGACCGCATCCGTCTGCGTTTCCGCCTAAGCTGCCGATGATGTGCATCAAGTTTCATGGATTAGAACGGACCAAGCTTGTCTTAGACCCGTTCATGGGAATCGGCAACACCGCGGTTGCCTGCTTGAGGCTGGGCGTCGACTACATCGGCTTCGAGATAGACCAATCATACGCAGAAACCGCAGAACAGCAAATAAAGAAAAACTTGTCAGCCTAGTTTGCTATAGAATAGCTGCCGTGTATGTATCCCCAAAGTTCTTCCACGATGCAAAGAATCAACAAGAAGGGTAACACAGGCAAATTAAGACACACTGAAGCCCTTCATCCATTTTTCGATTAGTTCCTCGGGCCAATCGATTTCTTTCAATTTTTTTTCTATATTCTGATCGTTTATTATAACTTCACCGTATTGTCCACTGAAGTTGGACAAATTTCCTTTTTCACGCTTTTCAAAAATAACATCATCTGGAATCAGGAATGGCTTCTTGTTCTTAGCGCTCCATCCAATGAATAGCGGGGCGAAATTTTCACTGATGAAAAGAAAAACATTGGAAATCTCATTTTCTATCGACTCTTCCTCCGACGTAGATTTCTTTCCCACAGATGGATTACCCACCCATGATGGAAGATTCAAAACATCCATAAGGTGACGTTCATACTCCTCTGCACTTGACAAGGTTTCTGGCAAATAACCATATTCTTCCCAGATACCAATCGTGTGCGTATGCCCATATAAAACAGTCAAAAACCTTTCCGGATCAAGTAAATCCTCAAAATTTATCCACACTTTATCACGTCTATCAGCCGCTGCCTCGCGGGCGGTAATGGGATCATATCTTATGCTTCTAAGTTTATTCCACAAGGGTCTCGCGACCTTGAAGGCTAAAAACGGCAGCGAAATAGAGAATAACAAAGCGCATAACATTATATTAGTAATACCCCCAAATCCAGCCAAAACAGATAGCAAATCCATAAAAAATAGGGCTACTATAACCCATGTCCAATTTCCGAAAGCAAGTGCTGGCTTTCGAAAAAGCATCATTAATTTCCAAGTTGGCAACTCGAAATGCTTGTCAAATTGATGGCCATGCAAAAAGCAATAATCATAATCCCCTTTTGTAATCCAATACTCATCTTCAATAATTTCAATATCTGAGGTGCCCAGAGGATACCTTCCTTTAATGCTTATAAGGTCACGATCATGGTTTCCCAATACATAGATCTTCTCACAATTCAACTCTGACAATAATTGTATTATGTGTATTGTTGACGCAAAAATGGATTCATCTGAAGCAGT
>JBHLPR010000088.1:0-7413 GCA_048939245.1 Promethearchaeota archaeon
GTCGAACGCATCCTCGGCATCCCCGCCTTCGGCATGGTCGCCATCGACCAAAGCCGCAAAGAAGAAATGATGCAAATCCTGCTCGACGCCGTCGATCGCTACATTGGAACGGGATGACTGAACAAATAACTAATGGCTTTATTTTATAATTAAACGCTTAAATATATTTATTTTGGATAATGTTCCTGATTCTTTTGGGGTAATAGCAGATGTTGTGTTTATCAAAAACAGTTTCAATGATTTCTCCCGTGGATTTACCTTGACGATGATATTCTTGAACATCAGAGACGACCTGTTTTGGAACAGGTCCCTTCGAATGAAGAAATCGATTTACTACCATTGTTGCTGCTTTATTCGCTTTTTCTTGCCGATCAATTGCGTGTAGAAAGAAGGGAAGTTCTGTAGCATGAACGATTCCATCCATATTCTCAATGATTACTCTTTGCTTGTTTTTCAATGAATGAATTGAAAAAGTACTCAAAAGATTAGCATAGAAATACGCGTTTACTTCACAGGCATTACCAAGCTGTAGATGTCCTAAAAGTACATGTCCATCACCATCATTAAGTCCCTGGAGGAATCTAATTCGAATAAGACGAGGCGCCTTTAGTATCCAAGGCGCAACGATGGGTGTATATGTGGTAAGTTGCTGTGGTTCCAGTCCTAAACAGACGTGTTTAATCCAGGTGAGGAGGGGGCTGTTTTGACTCCGCCAGCGATGTTTATCTTTACCCGGTTTTTTAGCTTCAGCGTGGATGCCTATGAGTCCGAGGTAGTAGCAGACGGCGTCGCCGAGTTGTTGGCTCCAGGTGTAGTTTTTGGTGAGGTTGAGTTCGAGTCGGGTGCTGGTGTAGTGGGGGGTAATTTTGCCGGCGTCGCTGACGAGGTTGCCGAGGAGGTAGGCGAAGGCGTCGGTTTGGGGAATGGGTCCGTAGTATTGGCGCCATTTGGTCATGTGGTTGTTTGTGAGGGGGGTGAGTTGTTGGAGGACGGGTGGGATGTGGGTCCAGTCGGTGATTTGTGTGGGGACCTGGATGAAGTGGGTGGGGTGGAAGCGACCTTGCATGGTGAGGGGGAGCCATTGGTTGCCTGGTTTTGGTGGCGTTGCGGGGATGCGGCGGGCGAGGTTGATAAGTCCAGGGCGGGTGGTGTTGATGCACCATTCTTTGATGTTGGTCACCGTTTTGTTGACTTGTTGGGCGAGGGTGGTGTAGCTGTGGCCACCTTCAGCGAGAAGGGTGAGGATGTGGAAGTATTTCTGGCATTGGGTGAGGCGATCAGGCTGTCCAACAGCGTTTTCGAGGTATTGTGTAGGATAGTAGGTGGTTAATCGCTTGTTGAGATCGGTGAGGGCGTGGATGTGGGTGTTGGTTTCATGAATTTGTGCTAGTTGGTGGTGGGCTTGGGTTTTGGGGATGGCGTTGTCGATGTACCAGTAGAGCCGGGGTTTGAGGGCTTGGCGGACATGACGGTAGATGATGGTGCGGGTGACACCAAGAGTGCGTGCAAGGTCTGCGATGTCGCCGTGTTGGAGATGGGGTTTGTCCAGCCGTTGGGTTATTGCGAGATGACGTTCGGCGTCCTCAAGCAGTTTGGGGAAGACAGGGTGGTGTGTGAGTGCGGGGTATTCGGTGTGAAGAATGTTGTGGAGCTGAGACATATTGGTAATGGGTGTGTGGTCGATATGAGGAGACCAAAGATGAACTAGCTTTTTTGTGTTGAAGCGTGTTGGAGTTGAATTGGTGGTGTCAGCAGAATAAGAGGGTTCGCTCGTCATCAGGATCTTCATGTCTTACTATGTTCTTGTTTAAACTCGTTAGAGAGGGGAGAGGAGAACTAAACTAGTCCAAATAAGGGAATTAAGCAAATTAATGTCATTCAAACCTGCGCCTAAGCCTTATGAATCACCAATTAATCCCAATGTGTAAAGGCGCGCGGCTCGAATACCCATTCGTAAGGGTCTGGTGAAAATGACCATGAATGAGGGCTTTCCCTGTGATGACGCTCATATTGATCAATTATCGTAATTCTAACCTCAATCTTCAAATCTTGAGGGTCTTCAATAAATTCCTTTGGAATTTTAAAATGACCATTAATTCCTTTCTTGGGATTTATCTCCCAAAAAGTGACTCCTGAATAGTATTTAGATTCTACAAGCCCGTGATCTGTTCCTTTATACACGATCTTTGCTTCAACTTTAGCAATCAACTTAGTCTCTTGACTTAGATTGATGAAATCAAAACCAACATCTGGCAACTTTCGCCTTGCTCTTGGCTTTCCTGAGATTGTCTGAGTAATACGGTAATAGTAGTTTGGCACAAAAGGACGAGTGTGTTTTTCAAAAGTAATTTCTCTTTTTGATTTGAGCTCTTCAATCCTGTATTTTGTACCAGTTGGATGGTCCTTGTTATATTAAGTGATTACGTGATGACAGTTTAGACAAAGGGGCATAGCGTTCTCGATATCATTGCGTTCTGGTTCAAAATGATGTATTACTATATCAGTTGTGCATTTCTTCCCACACCAACAGCAGTGGCGGTCACACCACTGAAGAAGTTTTAGTTTGTCCTTTTCAGAGAATCTCATCCGAGGTGACATGTTACATTTGTTAAGGAAACTGCGATAAAATGTTTTCACTATTAGTGGCTGTTGTCCGTGGGGGATCATTTGCCCATTGGCTTCATTCCTCGCTTGGAATGGGCGAAACCCAAGCTGCAGCAGTTAGGCGCGCTCAACACATGCTGATCCGTTCTACCAAAATAAACAGTCAATCAGAAGGGAAAAAAGGAGAGGACCCTCACAGGTCAGTGAGGGTGTTGTTTTAGGTGGTTGTTCTGGGTGAACCATCAGTAAGAAGGTGGGCGATGGAGTTTTCTTCCTGGAATTCGAAGTCACCGAAGTAGACTCCAGTATTCGGTTGAGGGTCATCATAGAAGAAATCAGCGTAATCCCATTCCCCATTCTGGTATTGGTCACTGTCGAAGCTCGCGAAAAAGTAAATCTTGACTGTTACGACGTAGACGTATCCTTTGACCCAATAATGGTGTCCTACTCCAGTCGGTTGAAGTTCCGCTTGACCATAGCAACCTTTGATATCGTAGATGGAGAATTTGCCCTGATTGTGGAGGGCTTGCAGTACTCCCATCAAGAGTGCAAAATTCACCCAGCAATTGGCTCCAGTTTCTAAGGTTTGTCCGTAGAACTTGGCGTCACCATAACCGCCATAGAGGGACCGCCAACGCCCGACATCTAACTGGTGTGTGTCTGTAATCCATTGGTCTCCCCATGAATTTCCCTCCGGGTGGGGAGTTGGGCAGCTTGGCCAAGGAACTGGAACTAGAAGCCAATAGGGAGGAAAAGGAACCCAAATTAAAATATAATGATGTATTCCACCACCCTGAGGGGAAATACCATCAGCGGTATCTATGAGGTCGCGGATTCTTTCACAGATTTTCTTTATGCGTCCTTGGGGGTGGTAGGCTTGGTTTTTGGCCCAGTCCCAAACAGCGTTGGCGAAATCTTGGATCCAATAGTCATTAGGATGGACATAGTCCTGAGTGGGATATGGCGCAGCCTGTGTTGATTGTGAAATGACAGGGAACACGACGATTAACGAGAAGGCTGACACAGTGATGAGCACTCTGAGTTGCCGAATGAGCTGTTTATTCATTTGCATTGTTACTTTCTTCCATCGTGTTTCTTTTTCAAAGTGAATGGGCTTTGCGTGAAAACCAATCCACTCTGCCCCTAAATGGTGTCAATGTTATATTAAAGCAACTCACGCCATTCGAGCCGAACAAAGTTGTTTAGCCATTGTCTTTTGCAGAGTTTAAAGTCGCGCTCATGAACGTGAATCCCCCCATCAACTGTAGCCGACCCATGTTTCTGCAATGAATAGTTAAATACTGCCAATCTGTTAGGGGTGTTTGAAGGTGAATGGTTTCATTTGAGAACCCAGAATCTAGTGGATACAAGGAAGGGTTCGAGGAATGGAATCACCTTCAGCAAAAAATGTGAAGGATTAAAATGCAAAATAGTAGAAAAACGAGAGTGAGTTTTCTCTTTCTGTCTATTATTCTGTTTATGGCATTTGCACTGTTCCCGGCCATCTCTGCAGGTGGTCATGCCGTAGCGATTATCCAATATCCAAGTAATGGCGCAGAGGTCTCCGGTGAAGTTATCATTCGTTGTTATATCGACGCTCAATACTCGGTGCGGGCCTACCTGTACATCGATGGGGTTCGGAAGCAAATCTGGACGACGAAAGGCATCAATGAATACCCATGGGACTCAACAGCCGCCAATAATGGCAATCACCAAATTAAACTGAAGGTCTTGGATATCAATGGTTATAACGTTGAGGATATTGACCAGGACATTCACACAGTCACAGTGGTGAATAGACCAGGGCTTACAAACTTCGAATTCAAGACCATCCGAAGTCAAGAACCAACCTACAAAGTGAACCTCTATTGGGAAATTAATAATCTTAATTTTGATGGTGAGGTTCGTGGTTTTTGGAGGGAAAATGAAAATGACCTTCCAGAGTACAAGGATGCAAATTGGAACACTGATTATTTCCTTGACACCGATGATGCTGAAGACCCTGAATACCCTGAAGAGTACTTCCCTAATTTTCATGCACTTGAAAATCTCCCATCAGAGCTGAAGGTATTTTATGTTCGGCTTTTTGCTTGGGGAGGACGTATAGGCGATGACTACGATGAACTAACTATGCGCGTTGGAGAAGGAGCCCTTGTTGTTGTTCAACATGACCTTTGGAGTAACTCAGATGTTCAATATGCTGTTTCAGGCTATCTAGCCGCTCTTGTGAGTGATGATATTGCTACCTACCTCCATATTTCACCTCTGGGCGATGTCTTTGCCCTGAAAAGCCTTTTACAGTCGTTTTACTATCCGGTCCAAACCATTACCGGTGCAGTATTGCTTGGCAATCTACCCTTCGCCCTGTTCGAAAAAATTGAGAATACCTTTTTCGCATGCGATTTCTTCCTAATGGACCTCGATGGTGAATGGATAGATACCGATGATGACAATGTTCCTGATGAACACATCGGAGACATTGAACCAGAGATCTATGTTGGACGAGTTCATCTGTTTCCATTTGCCTTGTCTTTCCTTGTTGATACCATCAACCGCTTCACTGAATATCATTTAAGTGGTAGCGAACGCTCATCCAACGGCCTCGTCTTCAATTCAGCTGGAACTGCTGATCCCAATTTTGTCGCTGAAGCAACTGCTCATGAAATCACAATGCAAGGGGCTTTTGACACAGTCATTCGCAAATATTGGTACGAGACCCAAGGTTTTTGGACTTATCCAAATTTGGTTTCATGGCTCCACGTGTTAGCCCATGACTATCAGGCTGCAACTTTGCTGTGCCACAGTGATTCAGTGCATCACGATTTCAAGACATGGGGGTGGCCTGACATGGTCTTTCTACGCAATATTAGAGACGCGCTTGATTTGTCACCTACATCGTTCAACTACCTCTACATGGATTGTTGCCATGCTGCAGAATTCACTTGGATACAAGGTTGTTTAGCACAAGGGTACCTCTTTCATGGCAAGGAAATGCAAGCTGTAATCGGTCACACAACCAGCCCACTTAACGTAGGTACTTCAGCAATTTGGACACATTTGGCAAAAGGATACACTATTGGTAAGGCAGTGCAGGAAGTCCTTGATGGGCAAAGCAATAATCAAGAGTACTTTGGACTTGTTTTGCTTGGTAACCCATTTTCAACTCTGAACTAGTATGTTTCTGTCTAATAGGGCGATCATAGTTCTTCGCCCTATATTCCTTATTTTTTATAGATTGTCGTGATAACGTGATTGCGCATTTTATAATTCAGCAGGGTAGATAAGACCTGAGCCTTTACGTAACGAGATGGTTAATTCTTGTACCAGTCGTTGTCGGTTCGGAATTGGGCGATGATGGGGGCGTGATCGGAGTCGGGAAATTTTTTGTCGGTGGCGTAAGCGAGGCTTTCGTCTGGGAGGAATTCGTTGTAGATGTCGGTTCTGATCCATGAGGGGTAGAGTGCTTGGGAGACGATGACGTGGTCTAACATGAGGCCTTGTCCGCGGTGGAAGAGTGAGTAGCGTTGTTCGGGGGGAATGGAGTATTCACAGGCTAGCATGATGGTGGATTGAAGAGCGGGGTTATTGGTCTCTTGGACGCTGCCGACAATGGTTTGAAATGGGACCGATCCAATTTCGGCATTGAAGTCTGCGCATACGGTGATTAAGGCGTCAGGGTCCTCTTTGAAGATGGTTTCGAGTAGGATGCGTGTTTCGAGTGCTTGACCGACGCGTTTAATGGTTGAGATGAAGTAGCCCTCGGCCCAGCCTTCATGGGAAGCCCAAGTGTAACGGAACTTTTGTCCTGTCACATCACTTGGCAATTTGGATTTCAGATGCAGGTTAATGGCATGGAGAATTAGCTTACTCGGTAACTTAATTTGACAGTGGAGAATAGGGCGTTCCCAGCTGAACGTCTTGGGTCTCTTATCCGGGGGGCGTGCAGTTACACGTTGCCACCTGGGTTTCTGACAGAACTTGCGACGATATTGTTTTCTTTCCACAATTTTGTGACGACTGAGAATCACTAAGTTCCGCTTTTGGTAAGGCTTGTTTCCCGTTGTTCTCGTGTGCTTTCGATAAAACTGCTGATAGGTAGGAGGGTCTCTCAGGTTGAGCGAGATTTTGTTTAGCATTAAGCTCATAATAGAAGAAATCAACCTAATTCCATTAGGCCATTTTTTGGTCGTTGTCGAAGCTCGCGAAAAACCAAATCTTGACTGCAGAGACATAGAAATAGCCTTTGATCCAATAGTTAGGCTCGTCGACACGCCTTGGACATTCCTTCTTAACTCAGCTCCACGTTGTCCGGTATTTCTAGGCAGGTAGGGGTGGACGCGGGTTTTGTTGTTTGTCTTACAAATATTTTTTGATTTATTGTTTGTAACACAAACAATTATAGGGGTTAGTCTAACAAAGTGAATCCAAAGTTAATGCAATGTGTTTGACAATGAATGAAGGATTTGGTGATACCATCCGTAACATCAGAAAGACGACTGAAGGGAAGAAACCGGCAAAGGAGATTCTTTTTATCACGGATTCTGATATGGCTCAAGCACTAGATGATCCTGCAAAACTTGAAATAATTCTTATCTTAGGAAAGGGAGTTGAAGATTCTCATACAGTAGAGGAATCAAATGAGGCAACTGGGGAAACGGTGATTCGGCGGTGGCCAGTTCAGCGATATGCGCTTTCAGTTTCTGAAATTGTGAAACAATCAAAACAAGTTGGGGTTGCTGGGTTAACTCGGAATCAGGTTTATCATCATCTACCAGGTCTAATTGATGCTGGTTATGTAATCAAATTTGG
>JBHLPR010000034.1:0-22579 GCA_048939245.1 Promethearchaeota archaeon
ACCACCCCATGGAGGGTTAGCAATTGGCATCGAACGATTAACAATGCAAATGCTTGGTTACTCTAATATTCGTGAAGTGGTCCTATTTCCACGAGACCGAACACGATTGGTACCTTGAAGTTGTGAAACGGTGATTAGTAGTTAAGTTCAATAAGCACAGCATATGAATATAGGAGGGGTGATTCTTTGTCGAAACCAAGCGATCAGATGGGTGCCTATTTCCAAAAGAAGGGACAGAACTTGGAAGAGCTAGCAGACCACCATGCGTCAATTGGTGAAAAATCCCAGGCAAAAGACCTCTATGCACAAGCCCGGTCGATGTATGAGCGCTTGGGCAACCAAGAACTTATTTCCCGCATCGATGAAAAAATGAGCGCCCTTAAGTGAGTTTCAAGAAGATTTACGGTTTTTCTATTTCATCAGAAGATTGTGATGAACCGAGTGGCAGGTTCGCTGCGAAGCCGCACAGCGACTTGGTCGTTGTTAAGGTTTAGAAAGTGGAGTTCTTGTTCTGTAAGTTGTGTATGGAGCACGGAGGGTGATTCATCAGAAGTACTTGTAAGAATGAAATTTTCGCTCTGTTGTAATGGGGGGTTAAGTTGTTTGTCTTTGGTTTGAAAAATCACCAAAGAGCTTTTGGTTGCCCTGTAGCGTGTATAGAGCCAGTGGAATAATTGTGGGCTTAGTGGTGGTGGATCTACTAAAAAGAGTGCTGGAAGATGTTGGTTTTGGTTAGCAAGGAGTTTAAGGAGTAACATGTTTATTGCGAACGTGGTGGTTGGTGTATCGTTTGCGGATATAATAGTGGGTAGATATTGAAGTTTAGATAAGGTGACATTGTCGTAGTTCCTATTGAGGAGTTGATGGGGGATGGCTTGGAGTAATCCGCGGATTTCCTCGTAGGAGGCGTTATGATGTTGATAAAAGGGAAGGGTGGTTTGGAGGTATTCAAGGGTAGGTTTTGAAGCGGATATAATTGTCTTCCAGATTATTACATGGAACAGGTTTCGAGCAGTTGGTGAAAGGGGGCTAAATGCCTCGAATAGACTGATGAGGATACTAATCTGTCGTGAAGGATGCTGTTCCTTCGCAATATCGAGTGCGTTGAACGAAATGGCGTCCTTTTCAAGGTCGAGATGCCAAAAGGGACATTCACAGACCTGTTCTTCGAGACCTTCTGAAGGGTATCCTTTAATGACGAGTATTGGAATTCGGTGTTCATCACAGAGTTGAATCAGCAGGTTGAAGTAAATGTCCTTCGCCCGTCGACCTACGACAAAGAGATTGGATAGATCTTGAAGAGTGATTGAAAATGGATGAGTTTGTTGATTTTGAACTAGATAGCCTAGCTGGAGCAAGCCGGTTGCATGGTGCGATTCGAAATTGTATGGTGAACTTTCGTCCGACAAGCCGTTTCCCCGTATTCGTTGCGGGTTCTACCCTTTTTTTAGGTATTCGTGATTATCTGTTTTAGTAGACAGACACGATGCAGAGAGGTCACTGAAAGTATTCGCGTGGATTCTTCCTGCTTGCCGTTTCCTATTTAAACAATAAACGTTAATGCTCATTTTACTGTGAGTGTTGACCATGAAAGTGAAGCCATTTCTCACAATAATGCGCCCCGCTAATCCGCTCTTCGGTAGCCTAACTGCGATTATTGGTATTCTCACAACAAACTATTTCATTATCGTGAATTTCGGATTGGTGCGGTGGACAATTCCTGAGCTCTTTATTGTGCTAATCCTAACCGCTCTAACCTATATTTTCATGGCAGCCGCAGGTAACGTGGTAAATGATATTTACGATTTAGAAGTAGACAAGGTGAACCGTCCAGATCGTCCTTTACCCAGCGGACAAATCAGTATAAAACAAGCTAAGATGTGGACGGTGATTCTCATTCTCCTTTCACTGCTCTTTTCCCTCTTGACTGTGCCATTCTCGTTTATCGGACTCTGGACCTTGGCAATTGTGGCTCTGTTTGCACTTGTTGGACTGCTGTATGCGGCAAAGGGAAAAGTGATGGGAATCTGGGGGAACTTCACTGTGGCAATAAGTTTCGCCTTTGGTCTCTTTTATGGATCCTTGGTGACCTTTCTTTTTATTCCCCCCGTCATCTTTGTCTATTTCATTACTGCCGCGAGCGTCTTACAGGGTCGAGAGATAATTAAAGGAATTGAAGATGTCGAAGGCGATGCATTACGGGATGTTAAAACCATTGCTCGTAAATACGGGGTTCAAAGAGCGGCAATTCTTGCAACAATCTGTAATGCAATTGGAATCATTGGCTTCTGCATACCATGGCTTGTTACCCTTCTGAGCTGGAATTGGATAGGTCCCCTTTATCTGATTCTCTTAATTCCTGGGTCAATTTGTGTAGGAATATCAGGGTTCCTTATTTTACGCAACCCAGAAGAAAACGCTAGCCGAGCTAGTTTCTTTGATAAAATTGGAGCATACCTGGGATTATTGAACTTTCTGCTTGGATCCATCTTCATCATTATTTGACAGGAGAGAAAAAAAGGCTGCGAATCGCTGCCACCAGTGATATTCATTGGCCCCAATATCAGGGATTATTCATCAAATCATTACGACAATTACAATCGAAGCTGGACCTCTTTCTACTTGCTGGTGATTTAGTCAATCGTGGCAATCTACGAAGCTTTCAGCCCATTCTAAATAAATTGGTTGAAGCGAAGCTTGACTGCCCAATAGTTGCATGCTTCGGGAATGACGAGTACGATTCGATTCAAGACACATTACGAGCTCAAGGAGAAGGCATTATTACTTTTCTTGACGATGAGTTGATGACTCTTACAATTCGTGGAAAAAAAGTTTCAATTGTGGGCAGCCGAGGAGTGCTTGACCACCCTACATTCTGGCAATCACGAAATATCACTGGCATCCGAGAAATATATACAGAAAGGGTGAACACTCTGGATTCTCTTCTTGAGGAAGCCAAGAGAATTAGTTCGTTCAGTATTTTACTCACCCATTATACTTCGACTTATGCGACTTTGAAAGGGGAACTCCAAAGGGACTACGCCCAAATGGGTAGTCATCGCGTTGAAGAGCTCCTTAAACGCCATGCACCCAACATTGCTATCCACGGTCATGCCCACCGCGGCTTACGAAAAACCCAGCTGAACAAAGTCAGAGTCTACAACGTTTCGCTCCCTTTAAATCGCCAGATTGTCATGATTAAGACCTCATAGAAATGACCGATTAACAGTGTTGCGCGCTATCTCCAGGATTTAAGTCGGAAAGAGAGCCATTTTCATCGACGTTTAAGCCTGTTTTACGGATTTAAGAAAAGTATATGTGTCGCTCAATCGACGAAAGGTTCATGTCCCAGCCAGCGGTGGATCCAAAAAACAGTGGTTTCTGTCCATCCTGCCACATCAATATGGCCGAACGCTATTGCAAAGAATGTGGACAGGTCTTTTGCCTTCCTTGTTCGCGCCAAGACCTCAGCGAATTCTATACTTGCCCCAGGTGTGGACCCGACAACATCGAAGAGCAAGAAGAAGGCGGCTGGATTTGCACAGAATGTGAAGAACCCGCACAGTTGGCGACGCGTCGAGTATACCTATGCCCCAATTGCGGATCTGAAGAGATTGTACCCATTCATAATATGCGTCAAGAGCTAGTGGGTCGCTTTCGTACCACCTATTACCGATTACGAACAGGCCACGAGCTATTAGCTGGATTTGCAGCACGATTACGGATATTGCGTTGGCGAATCCGGGAGCTTCGGACTGCGAGTTTTTTGCATGATCCTGAGGTTGAAAAAGAACTCCTTGACTTGATGAAGACCGATTTGCCAAGCGTCCATGATCGCATTCTCTTTCGGGCTCGGAATGTCGTGGAACGCCACCGGCCAAGTAAAGCTCGATTTATGCATCCTGAACGATGGACCATTACAGATTTTCCCCTTCTGGCGGGATTAATTGAAGCAATTCAAGAAGACGTGGCGGATTACCAAGCCTATTGTCGAGACTTAGTCAACGGATTAGATGTGAAACTGGCTACGATTGAGGCACGTTTGACACAGATTGCTGAATGGCACAAACTTTTCGATGATCACATTGAGCATTTACCGATTCTTGAAAATGAAAGGCCGGTTGCAGCCATCCAGCCAGTCAATTTGAATAAAACGGAAGCAAATGAGGGAATGAGTAACGGCATCTTATTCATCACCTCACGGCGCCTCCTATTTCTTGGGCGTAAGGGCTTTTTCAACAAAGAAATCCGCGTCGTGCACACGCTTCCACTTACAGAAATTCGAGAAATTGAACTTCAAGGACGGATTCGCCGACGGCTCTGTATCACCACAGAAACTGAAGAGCTGAAACTTGGTGGTCCTTCTAAAATTTTGGAAGAAACCCCTGATGCCATCAATTTGGCTACCAGTTTTTCAGATCATAGCCTTGTGACAACATCTGGGTCATTACGAATTTTGAATCTTAAAGTGGATGTTACCTTACTCCGCGATGAGTTGGATCAACTGATTAATTACGCCGTTTCTCCTGAAGACCAGGATAATAGAGATCAAGTAGATGGGCCTAAACCGTATCCTTATCCTGAGGGGTATTATCCTCGATTTTCACCTTCTGATGGTTTGGAGCGTGACCCTGTTTTTCAACTGGAACAACAGCGGTTTAGTATCGAGTCGACAATGGAACTATTGAAGAAACAGTTTGAGGAAGGAAAACTGTCCGATGAAAAATTCTTCAAACAGTATCGTTCCCTCACCCAAGAACTGTACCTAGTCGAAGCGCAGATTCGTGACCTTCGAAGACGACAAGTCTAGGAAGCCACAATTGACTCATTGGGTGTGTCTGATGGTCGGCAGTGTTATTCTTTGACTTCCTTTTTCAGGCGTTCGAGTTCGCGTTTTGTGCGTTCGCGTCTTTCCTCGGATGTTTCGAGGAGCTCTTCTTCGCCTTCAGGCACGGCAGGTAATTGCCCGGCTTCTTCTAGGGCAATCATGGTTTCAATGTCTTCAAGCTCTGCATCGACTTCGGCATCCATTTCTTCATCTTCGAGACCCAGACCAAGAATCTCTTCAGTAGCTTCGGCTTCCTCAATGAGTGCTTGAGTTTCCAGAATCACTTCGCGAGCAACCTCAGGAGAAGCGGTTTCTCGAAGATTTTCCAACTCGGAACCAATGCCTTTCAAGGCACCGATTACTTCTGTTTCACCGCGTGCTTGATCGATGGCTTCCACACCACGTTCCATCAAGTCGATTTCTTGTTCGATTAATCGAGCTTTCCGAAGATAGCGTTGGCGTCGACGGAGTTGAAGTTTGGCAGCCTTACGATCTCCACGTCGAACATAGCGGATTGCTTTAATCCGTGAATCCTTAGCCTTGGTTTCATACTGTCGACCACGGACTTCAAGTTTATCGGTAACCCGGTGAATTCGTGCAATGGTATCTTCTTTCGGTTCAGGTTTTTTCGGAAAGAGCTTTTCCCAGAATTTTGCCATTTTTCTAGCCCTCCTCCTTTAATCGCTCAATTTCTTTTTCGAGTTCCGAGACCCGCTTTTCGGGCTCGGGAAGCGAGGTGCCCGTTTCTACTTCAATTTCAGAATCGAGCTCTCGAAGTGCATCCTTTACCTCGCCATCGGTGACTTCAGTTGATACCGCCATTCGTTCCATTCCTGCTTCGGCTACTTCTTGGGTCATTTCGAAGTGGCGGAGGTTTCCTTCAATTTGATCTACGAGTTTGGCAACTTCAGGAACTTTCACCTGGTTCTTAAGCCCTCCGAGGGCAGAGTTGAGTTGCCCAAGGATTTTTGCCACTTCACCCATGGCTTCACTTTGGCGTAGCTGTGTTTGTAATCCTTCAATTCGTAGACGATACGCGTCTACACTAAGGGCCCATTTTTGGAAGCGCAGATGGTGTTGTAAGTACATCCGCGTCGCATCCATATTTCCTTGAAGCCGGTACTTTTTGGCCCTCTGGCGGCTTTTACTCGCCTCTTTTTCGAGCATCTTCCGTTGTAAGTCGAGCTTCCGGCAGAAGACATCGAGGCGGAAGATGAGTTTCTTCAGATCGGGTCCGCCGCCCAGCCATGACATAAATCGGCGAATAGCAGACATTATCGTTACCTTCCTGTCAACCCTTCAAATCGAACCTATTATACTTTTGGGCTCATAGCCTTTAATGGCACGGTTCTATGTATCGATTCGCAAAAAGAGAATCAATTCCAGGTCCAATACTTCGAAATGAGTCCTCCTAGAAAAGGCCGAGGTATCGTAACAATCCGATAATATGGTAGACGAGGGCGATGATGGTACCAATAAGTCCAATCCATTGGAGGATTCTAGTTATAAGCTGATGAGAAGTGAGTGGAGTAGTGGTGATGGGCTGATAATCCTGTGGAATGGAGTTAGGACGTTTACAGCCAATGGGTCCAAAGGCATCAACTTCTGGGAAAATGTTAATTTCAACGACTCCACGTGTGATTAGCTTGGTTAATGAATGGACGAAGGTGTGTTTCTTCATATTAAGTAAATTTGCAGCGGTAGTAATGCGAGTAGGATGAGTAATGGAGGCAACGAACCCAGTAACTATTCTGAGCCTTATGAGCTCGTTCCATTGACTGGTCGAAAGCCACATACCTAAGAACACAAAAATCAGTGATATTGTAAACCACGGAATACCCACAAGTAACAGAACACCAAAGGCGATGAGGCCTGCAATAGTAATAGCGACACCTATACTGATTGTAAGAGTATATCCTTCAGTTAATCGCCCCATGTTCTTATGATCTAGCGTCACTTCCATCACATTACTGCGTGTGTCACAGGTCAATTTAGCAACTATGTTTATTTATATATATGCTTATAACTATAATTAATTAGCATTAGAAACGTCAATTAATAATTTGGCTCCAAATTTAATTAAATTAACTGCAAGCCGCCGTTGTAGCGACAGTTCCCTTTTAGCCACAGCCTTTGCCACGTTAGTCTAGAATATTCGAATTACGTGACGGAGAATTATTTACGATTAGCCCAAGGCGTTTATTTATATACTCACCTATAATTATAGCGATTTACTGCTACAAAGGAGTCGACCAAACCAGCCAACGTAACAAACTAGAAAAGCGGTTCTTTAACATCAAAAAAATTCTCTGAGCTGAATCTTATGCTTCAAGCGCTACCGACATTTCATCCACTCCTAATAATTGGCCTAATCATTTTCTTAGCCGTCGTTGGTGCAGAGATTCAACGTCGCTTAGGGATTCCCCAAGTCCTCGGATTCATCACCATCGGAATCCTACTCGGCCCCTTAGTTTTTGGGATGATAGATGAAACTCTACTTTCATTTTCCCCTATCATTACAGCCATCGCACTAGGCTTCATCGGATATAACATTGGAAATGAGTTTAGGATTGATAAAGTGAAAAAGAACGCATCAAAGCTTTTTCCAATCTTGCTTGCAGAAACACTTGGAACATATTTTTTGGTATTTTTTGCAATATTCTTTTGGCTCCAGGACCCAATATTAGCAATTCTTTTAGGAAGTCTTGCAGCCGCAACCGCCCCTGCAGCAACGGCAGACATTATTTGGGAATTTAAAAGCCGAGGAGCAGTTACAGATTCGTTAATGTTTATTCTTATTATGGACGATGTCATCGCAATCATCCTGACCAGTATCGCGATTAGTGTTGTATTTCTTTTTCTTAATCCCGTAGGCACGACATTAATTGCCTTGGTAGCTGCACCCATAATCGAGATTGTTCTCTCAATCCTTATTGGTGCAGGATTTGGAATTCTTCTAGCCCATTTTCTACAAAATGTTACAGATCATGGACGATATATACTGCTACTGATTAGCGTAATTATACTGATTATTGGAATTGCTCAATTCCTACATGCCAGTTATTTACTTACATGCATGGTATTTGGAATCGTACTTAGCAATCGCGTTCCAAAGGAATCAATCGAGTTAGGAAATGAAGCAGAAAAGATTCTAAGCCCGATTATTCTCCTCTTCTTTGTGTTCTTCGGGGCAGGAATGATTAATCCCGTATTGTTGGTTACAGGTGGCTTACTTATCTTCACAACGGCAATTATCTATGTCATAACACGAACTCTAGGAAAATATTTCGGAACTCGGATTGCAGCGAAAATCACTGATAGCCCAACAGCAGTAAAGAATTATCTTGGATTATGCTTATTTAGCCAAGCTGGTGTCGCAGTTGGATTAAGTGTCGTAATGGCAGATTATATGACTCAACTTGGAGTACCAGAATATGCAATTATCATAGTGGGAGTTATTGGCATCTCAACACTTATCTTTCAGCTTTTTGGACCACTATCTGTTAAAGTGGCAATCCATAGAGCCGGTGAAGTGAACAACGATAATGAGAATAAAACACCAACAAATGATGAAACAACACAATCAGGGCAAACATGTGGTTTCCAAGGTCAAGATTCAGATTCCAAATAAAAAGCAGCGTTTCGATTTTAGTAAATCTTTCATCACCTCTTCCAGAGGAGTAAGACCACATTTCTAAGCTATTCTTTTAAACACGATATCTTGAATAATCATTTTAGAAGATACTAGTAGAAGCGATGAAGATCATGGTAACACCTGATGAAAAATGGCCAACCGCCTCCTTTGAAGAAAAATATCAGATGATGATTGGTAGTATGTCCAAGGATCAACAGAAAAGATCCGCGCAAAACGCTGTCCATCTCTGTCTTTGTAATAGGTGTCAGACCAACAACGAAACCGGGGAAATCAATCGTGTCTATTGCACCTTCGGCGAATCAAATTCAATTCAAGAGCAGAAGGGATGCCTTTGTTCAGAATGCCCAATCACCAAGACCATGAGTATGCGTTGGAACTATTACTGCATCCGAGGTTCAGCAGTGGATCTCTCAGACTTATGACCCCTAGTATTCTCTGATAGATTTGACCAAGTGATTTCCGAGTTCGATTTAGAAAAAATCCAATAATGCACTTTATATTGTTGGTCGAGGAACTAACGTGAAACTCCGATACCTCATTTGTGAACTACCCCACCCTAAAGTGTGGAGCTTCCTGCTTCATCCCATCGACTCGTGTCGACTGGTCCACAGGATTTACTCGCCGTTCCGGCGATATTGCCCAGCCACCGGATGACCTTGGTTCTCGGCCCTAGTGATTGAGACTGCATCTAGTTTAGGTGGAAAATCTTAGCTTAACTCCTCGATTCATACCTGCCCTCAAAGGTGGGGTCTTCTCTGGGATGAAGATAAATACGAATTGAACAAGATTTTTTGTTATGGCCGCTTCTGAATCTCTTTCTGCATCAACTTATGACGACTATGTGCCTGTAAAAGCAAAACTGGGATTTAGCGCAGCTAATACGTCAAATATCCTCTTATCTGGTTTGGCTCTTGGAGCTATTGATATTTTTTATCTCAAATTCTATAATTTGGACCCCCGACTCCTAGCAATCTCTTGGATTCTGTTCATGGGATGGAATGCTGTTAATGACCCATTGATTGGGATTATTCAAGATAGAACTAAATCCAAACTTGGGCGCCGAGTTCCTTACTTGCGGTACGGGGTGATCCCGTATACGATAGCTTTTCTGTTAGTCTGGTTTCCTTTCATTTTTAATTCACAGGTCCTTTATTCTTTATTTGCGCAATGGTTTCCAGGAATCAACACTACTGATGTGGGCTTGTTTTGGAATCATTTGATGATGCTATTTATTTTCGACACGTTGTTTAGCATGATTGGTTTGATATGCAATATTCTCCCTGCCGAAATGGCTGTTACGGCACAAGAGCGGACGAATGTTGTAGCCTTTGCTACGATTTTGGGGGTGCCTGGTTCAATCCTTTCGGTTATTCTTCCGATTATGTTACTCGGTGGAGACAGCCCCGATAAAACTACTTTTTTAATCGTGATGGTGGTTATTGCCATTATTGCAGGGGTATTGCTGTATGTATCGAGTTATTTCATTAAGGAAAATCGCTATGCGGTGACTGAGAAACCATTGGGCTTCAAAGAGAGTATTATCGACACTTTCAAGAACAAGCCATTTCTAATCTTGGAAGTCACCATCTTTTCGTTTGTGGTACTTCAAGAGTCGATGTTTAGCGGATTAGTTTATTTAATGGATTTTGTTTTGATTATTACTGGCTGGATGTCAATCGTTTCTCTTATCCCAGTTGTGATTGTGTTTGGCTGGGTGTTATGGAAGCTGCTGAGTAAAATCTCTAGTCTTGGACTCCGAAAAACCATGTTGAGGGCGTCTTTCATTGCGATAATCGGATATATTCTATTCTTGGTGATTGGATTGTTCTGGGGTCCACGAGTATCTGTGGAGATGGTCGTGATTGCACTAGGTTTAATGTTTGTGGGATTATTGACGTTCGTGATGATCAACCAACCTTTGTTGGGGGAGGCCATTGATTATGATGAGATTCTCACTGGGAAACGCCGAGAAACGACATATTCAGGAGTCAACGCATTAATCACCAAGCCTGGAGTATCGATTGCGCATTTCCTCACACTCTCAATTATGGCGATGTTTGGTTATAACGCCGACCTTCCCGTCTCAGCACAACCTACATCAGTGTCGATGGGAGTTTTCCTTGTGTTTACAGTAGTACCAATAGGTTTCCTCCTTATTGGTAGCCTCGCAATGATGAAATATCCCCTTCATGGTGTGGAGTGGAAAGATCAAAAGCTCCACCTGCAGAAGATTCACACGCAGAAAGAGCAGGAGTACTTGGTTTATCTCGAAGAGGTGATATTGAACAAGAAAGAGAATATCGAGGATAAAACACAATCAGATGAACCGCATGGATAGAAAAAACTTGTTCATTATCTCAATCGGCTCAAAAGACCTGATCATTGTTTGATTTAATTTGTATTCCAATGGTTTAAGACGTTTGGATCTATTTTCTCATCATTTTTTTAGGATTAACGGTCATTTCGATGCCATAGCCTAAAAATGTCAGTCCAATAACAAAGGCAGCTATGCATATTCCAGGAGGGAAGAACATCCACCATGCTCCATAAGCAAGGGCATTCCCGTAGAATGCAACGGCAATCATTCGGCCCCAAGAAACAAAGTTGATGGGTAAGAATATTGGTGAACTTGGAGTTCCTCGAAATTCGTCGAAGTTGTGTCGATAATCAAAGAAACCTAAACTGGCTTCGATTGTTACAGCAGTAGCTGCAATCAATGTTAATTGAACCAGAAAAATTGTCAAAACATTTGGTAAGATTGTTCGAAAAATTAAGTATCGGGAACCGGCTCCCGCTGCGCGGGTAGATTCCACGTAGCCTTTTTCTTTTTCAACTAAAACTTGAGAACGAATTACTTTTGCCGTTTGAGGCCAAGTTAATAATGCTATGATCAAAATCATGAATTCGTAACTTGCCCCTTGCAGCACTACCATTAATACCATTAGAATCGGTAAAATTGGAAAAATGAGGAATAAATTCGAAACTGCCATTATAATTTCGTCTACAGCCCCACCTGTATAACCTGCAATAAGTCCGGTGCAGAGACCGATTGTACCGCTAATTAATGCGGTTGATAAGGCGACATAGAGTGATATATGAGATGCCCAAAAGAGCTGTGATAGAATATCGTTACCATCCGTACTCGTTCCAAGCAAGCCGTAATAACGGCTTACTCCCCGGATTTCCATTTGATCGAACCAAAATTCGATGGTTCCGGTTCGACTTGCATCTTCTTCTGTAAAGTATAGTCCGAATTCGATGGTCACATTTTCAAAAGGTCGAAAAATGTGATTGCAGAGGAGGGAAACAATTGGCCGTCGATAAATTTCCCAATCAGAGTTGAATGAAGTAAATTCAAAATGATAGTAATTTACCGATACAGGAGGTGTGTCATTTGGAAGATATACTTCCAGATATGGGATGACGGAATTGTGTGTGAAATTACCTGTGAATTTTGATTTCATAGCAAATTGAATAGCAATATCTGCTGGCGTACGATAGGGAAAGATGAAACTAATTTTCCCCCATACGCTTTCTGAATATGCATCTGAGCTATTATTCTCAAATAGAGAAAATTTAACAGAACGTTGACCGGCAATAAATTCATCCATATCATACGAAAAGTTGGCAACAGAGGGGTTAGAAGCGCCCATTATACAACTAGAGTTGTCTGTAAAAAAGGGGTCTGGAATGTAATTACCCGTGGGAGCTGCAAGAGGATCAAGAAAGGCTAACCAACCAGGCGCACACTTTGGTGGTCCCACAACATTTCCAACCCGTAATCCAGGATAGATTGGGAATAATATCGGTGCTAGAATAGCCATGAAAATAGTGAACAAAATAATTCCGAGCCCAACAGGACCATACTTGGAATGGTAAAAATTCATCCATAAATTTTTGATATGCTCTTTCGGAGTTTGCCGATGTCTTATTCTTTGTTGGTTCATTATTACAAAGCACAGTTCGGAGTTTTCTGGTATATTGTATGCGGTGATGAGTTTGACGTGTGACGTATTAAGCTTTTGGAGTTGTTCAGCCATGTAGGTCTGATACCGTTATTGGCTTGATCATTTTCGATGTCGGATATGTCATAATCTTGGGCATCATTGTCATAATTGTGATAATTACAGTCACATATAATTTTTCAAAAAATGAATAAGAAGAATCAATCTAAAATGAAAATCTGTTGTTTTTGTGAGAGTGATATGCTCAATATAATTCGAGGTTAAATGATTTTTACATGATAAGAGTATTAACCTACAAAATTTTTCATATGATGTTTCTTAGCCACAAAGACCAAAGAAGGCGTTTCTGGGGAGCGATAACCGCGTAAGTTTTTCAAAGATTTTTTTCGGGTAGTAACCAGAAAAGCCACCTCACTTCACTCATTGCCAAAGAGTTTCATTTTTCTGCAGATATTTATTGTCTTAACTTTTTTCCGCTTCGACTTAGTAGAAGAATCTGTTGATATGTTGGAAAAAAAGACTATTGGGTTTTTCCACTGAATTCTCCTTTGAGCGGGAGAAAAGAACTACCAGATAGATAATAGAAGTCAAAAACCTCTATCAGTGCAAAAAAACCAAGAAGGCGGTTGATAAGCACCGCCTTCAGCTATAACGCCTATATCCCTAATAAGTAGGCAGTTTGGTTGCTTAGTGGTGACCTGTGATTCCTTTGACGAGGGCATTAAATCCAAACATCATGAAGCCAAGGGCTACATAGATGATAAGAAGTAGATATCCAAATCCAGGTAAAGCGATGACTACAAAGGATAAGATAATGCCGATGAAACCAATGATAACAAGCCACCCACGATACCAACCTGGAAGCTCAGTTATCATTGCACCAAAAACAATGGTATTTAAGCCGTTTACAAGGAGACCTATGACTAGTAACCAAATCAGCAGAAGTTCACCAAAAGCGGGGAAGGCGATTACCAGACTGGCTAACGAAAGCATAAGGATTCCAAGTATGACGGTAAGGACCCTTAGCCAAGTAGGTGTTTGTTTAGACAGAAGTCCCCCGACCAAATTACCAACCCCTAAGAAGATAAGAATCACTCCGAGAAAGGTAATTAAAACGAGTATCGTTAGGACTTGTAGCCAATCAAACCATATAACTGCAAAGGCGACACCGATAGTAATGAAACCAACGATGATATTGAGAATACGTAACCACATAGGAATTACTGTTTCACTCATTAAGAATGCACCATTGGTGGGGTGAAAAAGAACCCTTAATATGTGTTTAGCTTTTATGAAAGCTGATTCGAACAACATGAATTGAACTTTTAGTGAAAAAACGAATTTCAGCTAAGAAACCAATTGTTCGTTTTTATTTGATAGATTAACAGAAGTACCTAAGGCTTTTATCGAAGATGAATGCAATGAGGGATAATAATCCTCTTTGGTGAATTGATAATGGTAGCAGGAATTATTGGCACCGCTATAATCTTCATCGTTGATTGGATCGTGATATCTGTTGTCATTATGCTTGCAGGTAAACTCGTCGCTGGTATGGAGGCTACGTTCAAGCGGGCACTACTAGCCAGCTTAGTTGCTGCAATCGTTGGAACTTTAGTATATTACGGTATAGAGTGGTTCTTTCCATCACTCGGATGGCTCTCAGGGGTCATCGTTTTCATTCTATATCTGGCGATTATCAGATATTACTTCCAGACTGGATGTATCGGCGCATTACTAGTGGCTATCATTGCCCTCATTTTGTGGATCATTCTCGCCTATCTTTTCACAGCCTTCCTCCCAGGATTCTAAGCGCCAGCTAAGAAAAAACCAGGAGCCCTTTGTGGCTCCTACCCTCTTTTTTATGAATGGGTATTTGTAGACATATGCTTTAAAGAGTCATTCTGCCATTTCTTGAGAAATAGTATTTGAGCTTCACATCTTCTTAGGAGTAAGTACTATGAAAAAGAGTGAACGCCCTCGTGGAGTGAAAATCCTTGTTATGATTTGGTCACTGAATGCAATGTTTCACCTTGGGATTGCCTTTTTTCGCGTTTTGACAGGAATTGGAATGTTGGAAGGAATTTACCCTTCTGATCCAAGCATTCCGAATTTTATTGATACCATCACTAACACCCTTAGGATCCTAGGCACGCCAGAAAATGTCATTGCCATCGTAGAAAGCGTAAAGGGACTTTTAGCAGGGATTGAGGGCAGCTTCTACATAATTTCTGGGGTCATATATTTAGGCATAGCAACCATCTATGCCTACATAAGCATCAACATTTGGTATATGGACTACCAAGCCATCTGGAAAGCTATTCTTATCAACATTTTAGAAATCGTCTTTTTCATCAGCGTTTTTCAAACCATACTCAACCTCATAATTCAATTTCTGTGTATACTATCAATTGGGGTAATTATCATTATGAGCAGTTATCTCATCTTGAGACGAAATCTCTTCATTAATCGAAGAAAAGCCCGGGAAGAAGAACTCTTGGAAGGTGAAAAAGTCCCTAATCAACGACCTATGATTTACGGTATAATCGGGGGGGTAACCCTAATCCTTGTCCAGCGTAGTGGGCGAATACCCATTGTAACCTGGCTGCCACTCCTTCTTGGTCTGATTTTTATTCCCGAAATGACTCCTGAATTAATCACCTTGCTGATATTGTTAGACATTCTCGCATGGTGTGGTGGCTTCATCGTCATTGCCGGTGTGGTGCTCCTCTGGAGGGAGAATTATAATGGGGCAAAATTCCTAATGGGAATAGGTTCGGGATTTGGAATTGTTGGACTCTTAACGTGGTTTGCCATTGATTATGTCTTCAGCGCGATTTACCCTCTCGAGTACACAATCATCCAATATGTTGAATTTTTTGGACTCTTACTAGTTCTTTTAGCTCGTGTGAGTATTCGCACGCCCAAGCAGTGGAAGAGAATCCTCGAACATCGGGCAAAGGAAGAAGCCGCCAAAGAGCGCTGGAGGTCCCGTTGGAGGAGGTTTACCAGTTGGCTAAGGAAGTAGCTATCTGCAGAGTATTATTCTGAGAAATTTACCCTCAGCTAGTGCACGCCTGCAAAGACTAAAGAAGGCATTTCTGGGGACGATGACCGCATAGGGTTTTCAGGGATTTTCTTGAGTGATGACCAGAAAAGTAGGCTTCTTTTATTGTCATCACACCGGTAAAGCACTTGTTTAGTTACATATACCCAAGATTCGTTTCATCTATGTTCTACCGTTACGAAAACATTACCCTTTTTGTGCCTTTTTTCGAAATAACATTGAGCTTCGACAATTTGTACAAACGAGTAAGCTCTTGTTGTTCCACTGTTCTACTCCAACTCGCTCTGCTCGACATAGTCATTGGATCTTATTAGTTTCCACCCCTAAAATCAGGGAACTGGTTCCCAGTGAATAATTGCGGAGCTACTTCCGAATATCCTGCCGCGATCCGGTGTGCTGTGAGATCATCATAGGACTGGGCCACGATTTGAAGACCGGTTGGCATACCCTCAGAGGACCGCCCTGTGGGGGCATTGATGACAGGATACCAGTTGAGAATATTAAACAGTGGCGTTAAGATCCAGCCAGCAAGCGAGTTAACCTCGACGCCATTGATGACCGTTGTGTCCTGGGTGTAATCGAGATCCGCTGGGATGTGACTGGTCGCTAGTGTGGGCATGACCATGGCATCATACCCTTTGAGGAAGATTTTGCTCTGGAGATGGTTGTTGGCGGCTTTGATGTTGTTTTCGTATTGGAGCGCTTCTTTCGCACCATACCCGCCTGTTGCCGCTTTATCCACAAAGTCCTTCCCATAAGTCGTCATTTGATCCCTTTGAGATGCGAACCTCCCGAGCGTAGCCCCTTGTGGTCCATACAGTGCCGCTTCAACCAGGGCAAATCTTAGATCATCTGCGGTAACACCAAGGTCGAGGTCCACCTCATCAACAACGGCACCAGCCTGCCGTAACAGATCGACGGCTTTGGCAGTATTTTTCGCCGTGTCAGTATCAATCTGCGCCCAACTTTGATCCGGGCTAAAGGCGATACGCACCCCTTTGAGGTCGGAATATTCTAACGGGAGTTCCAACTTCGGGCGAATGGTTGAAGGACTATAAGGATGCGGACCAGAGATGGTGTTCTGCATATGGATGATATCAAGCAGCGTCCGAGCCATAGGCCCATTGGAAGCGATGACTAACAAAATCTCCGTGGTAGGCACACGCCCATAAGGGGGCTTGTATCCGTAAAGCCCATTGAACGCACATGGGATGCGAATCGACCCACCCATGTCTGAACCCGTTGCAAGGGTACAAAACCCCGCCGCTAATGCCGCCCCAGACCCACCAGATGATCCACCAACAGCGTATTTGAGGTTCCAAGGGTTCCGAGTAACACCCCATAAATCAGTCCAAGTGACCCCAGAAAAGCAAAACTCAGGTACCGTGGTTTGGATGTGTAGGATCGCCCCAGCTTCAAGCAATTTATTCGTAACCGGATCAGTTGCTTCAAGTTTGGCATCTTTATACAGCTTCGAGCCTTGGGTGACTATCCAACCCGCCATTCCGTGTTCGTCTTTCATTCCAACTGTAATTCCTTCGAGGGGTCGCGGATTCCCTTGCTTATACCGCTTTTCAGATTCTTTTGCAGCTTTTCGGGCGGAATCAAAATGGGTGTAGGTGATAGCGTTAACTTTCTCATTCTCTGCTTCGATGCGAGATATTTGGGCTTCCAGAACATCAACAGGCGAAATCTCCTGGGCCTTGAAAAGCTCAAGAAGCCGGTGTGCAGGGGCGTAAACAAGTTCCAAATCAGAATTACCCACAGATATCACCAGTACGAATTTCTTATGGAAATGTCAGCGATTAAAAACCTACTGGTATTCCGAATGACTTGAATTTGAATAAATCCTTAGAAAACAGTATTTACATCTACGTTGGAGAATAATGCTAACGATTAAGATGGCTCTTTCTTCAGTAGATAAATGGTTTGAAGCGACTGCGTTTTATGGAGTTTATCATATTTTAGGAGGCGTTTCTGGGGGCGATAACCGCAAAAATAATCTTCTGTAATAAATGGAGAAATTAATACCTTCAAATGCCATTATTGGACTCGCTACCCTATCATTTTTCATCCAATTCAAGTATTGTTTCTACTGTCCATTTAGCAGCGTTTTCCGTTACAGAAGAACATTTTTCAACTGGCTTCGTTTCCATAAATGCTTGGATATCCTCAGGATTGAGAGAATCATATGATCTCCCATACAATTTCGTTTGTATTTCACTGCACAAGAAGCCGCCATACTCTTGATTGAACTTTTCTCGAAGCAGCTTCACGACGCCCCATATCTTCTCCGTTGTTGGTCCCATACTCTTGTATTTCTCTCGGTTCACTCCGTACTTCAGTCCTATTGCCGCTATTCCTCCACAAATAGAGCCGCAACCTCCGCTAAGACTGGATAAACCAATCATTGCCTTGAACAAAGAATCGCAGACTTCCAAGTCTAATGTATCAGCCACTGCTAAGAGAGTGGCTTGAGCGCAGCCTCCGTATTTCGACATATATTCTTTGCCTAATCGTCTTGCTTTTTCTATGAGTTGTTCATTTTTAGACATAATCATCAACCAATTCGTTTCGGATATATGGCAAATCTCTACTAAAAACGAGTTAAAAAAAGTAATGAGTTCGAGTCATAAGACCAATTGAGGATTTCTCACGAAAAATGAAGTTGAGTATAGTGTTTTGAGAAGAGATAGTTTTCCTGCAAAATTTGTTATATGGTAGATTGTACCCGCAAAGACTAAAGAAGGCATTTTGGGTGGCGATAACCGTTTATTTTTTTCCGGAGTTTTCTTGACCGACAACGGGAAATAGGGTAATTGCATTAAGAATTTGAGACACACAGAAAATTGTTTCGATTCTAATCGCATTCGAGAAGTAACAGACCTATTAGCAATCATACGCGATGAATAATCTGGTAATAACGCTTCAGGCATCTATTACAACGTAAATCAATTGAACGAAAATAGAACATAAATAATCAGAGTTATTTGTAATTTTAAAGTAACAGGGATCAAATTGTATAAAATCACTAAGGATTCATCTAAAGTCATTGGTTTAACAATGGTTGCAGCTATTCTAGTGTTGTTAGCTTTACAGTTATATTTAACAACACCAGAAACCCGGTCTTTTGAATCAGAAAGTCAATCATATTTCTGTACAATCTTTAGTGTATCAATGGGTGACAAAGTATTCTTTGGTAATAATGAAGACTCTAAATGGTCACCTGAAACATCATTTATTTCTTTTATTCCACCTCAAACAATATACAATTTTAGAAATCTGCCAAGCTTTGGTTCATCACTTGACATCTATGGTCAAGTAATCGTTGGAACTGTTTTACGGGAAGAAGGACAGGACTATTACTATGCACAAGGAGGAATGAATGATCAAGGCCTTTGTTTTGATGCGAATGCTATTCCCGAACAAATTCTAGATAATGAAAATGCCGATTGGCGTCCATTAAACGCTCATTGGGATATACTGTGGCATTGTCGCACGGTGGAAGACGTCATCAATTGGTATGAAACACACCCAATGATGTTCACGATATGGTCTGGTCAATGGAATTATGTAGACGCATCTGGTGATGGAGTTGTTGTTACAGCGACAGATGGTGAACTAGTATTTGTAAGGAAAAATACCAGCTACCTTGTATCAACTAATTTTAACCTTGCAGAACCTAGTAGTCATTACTTTGACTATCCTTGCTATAGGTACGACACTGCTACTGAGATGCTTGCAGAAATTGACAGTGAAGATGAGCTTACAATAGAAGCTTGTCGTGATGTACTTAAGGCTACGCACTTTGAAGTTAATATCTTTGATAAACTTCACACAATGTACAGCACTATTTATGACGCAATTAGTAGAGATATCTACCTTTATTTTCTTCATGACTTCACAGAGGTTGTTGAATTCAATCTTGAAGACGAAATCTCAAAAGTTGATTTGTTTGAAAGTAACAATACATTTCATAGCGCTATTATAGATAATACTTACCTGATGAAGAATTTCTTTCATTATACATATTCAGGTTTCTTTTTATCTGATTATTTGATTGTTTTTCCATTAATCGGTGGTTTAAGTACCATTGTCATTATTGTTACTTTTCTGAAAAAAAAGAAACATTCCTGACTTTCCAGTTATGAACTAAACAATCATAGTATCTAATAACATTCCACCTAAATGAAATGAATAATGATCTAAGAGCTAATTGATAATCATACCCGAGCAAATACTTTTGTTAACAGCGAATAACTGATATGATATTCTATTGGCTGTTCTCAGAAAAAAAATGGGCAAGTGCTCCTTCAACCCGCAACATTTTCTGAGGAACCATGATTTCCCGCAAAGACTAAAGAAGGCGTATCTGGGAGCGATAACCGCATAATATTTTCAAGGGTTTTCGCGGGTGATAACCTGAAAAGTCAATCCCCTCGCGTGTTATGTTCCACCATTATTACTACATTTCCTTTCTTGTGTCCTTTGTCAACATATCGGTGGGCTTCGACAATTTGCTCCCATGGATAGGTTTTATCTATGACCGGTTTTATCTTTCCCGCCTCAACAAGCTCTTTTAGGAAAATTAGATCGTCAACCTTTTCGCTTCCGATGTTATCATGAGCTGACATGTATGTCCCCGTTGGAGTTAGTGCTTTCTTACGATTTGCTTTGGGGATTTTTGCAACGGCATCAAAGATGATATCATAAAACTCTCCTTTTTCCGTAAAATCCACTTTAGTATAATCAATTACCTTATTAGCTCCCAGAGACTTCACTAACTCTAAATTCGTGGTACTGCATACCCCGGTAACTTCGGCCCCAAAGTACTTAGCAAGCTGTACTGCAAAAGTACCTACACTTCCAGAAGCACCGTAGATCAGAACTTTTTGTCCGCTCTGGATATTTCCTTTCCTAAGAAACCTTAATGCATGAGCTCCTCCAGTCGCAAGTCCGGCAGCGGCTTCCTCATAGGTCATATTGGTCGGTTTTATTGCCACAATCCCGTCTTCAGGCAGACATCTGTATTCCGCATAACCACCAAAACTCATCCCGGTAGAAGCAAAAACCTGATCACCTTTTTTAAACCGTGTTACCTCTTTGCCTACTGCTTCAATTTTTCCAGCTAACTCCATTCCAAGGATTTTTTTCCGTGGTCCTCTGATACCTAGAATTAGTCTTGTGAGGAGCCTTTGGAAGGCGCCACCAGGGATGGTGAAACTTCGTATTCTAGAGTCTCCCCGATGCACTGTTGTCGCATAGACTTTAATCAACATTTCATTGTCCTTGGGAGTGGGCTTTTCAACCTCTTTGAACTGGAGAACTTCCGGTGGTCCGTATTTTTTGCATTCAATCGCTTTCATTTTCATCATCGATTGATTTCTTTACGTTTAAGGCAAATAAAATCTTACCTCAGATATTATCCTGCAAAATTTGTCATCCGCTAGTGTCTACCCGCAAAGACTAAAGAAGGCGTTCTCAAAGGCGATAACTGATTTAATTTTCTCCGGAGTTTTCTTGACCGACAGTGGGAAAAAGTCAGCTGCAGCCTTACCCTGTCATCGCTCGAGAAAAGTCTGCCAAAGCCGAAAGTCGAAGATTAAATTAATACTGCCCAACCAAGGGTGCCCCAAGATAAAGTGTGTCACCTTTGCCGTGTTAGCTTATCTACCGCCGGGACTAAAGACGACAATGGTATCCGTTCTTGTTGAATACATTTTTCAGTAAATTCCTTGAGTGATTAGAGATAAAGAGAGGTAGCCCATGAAAATTACAATCATTGGAGTTCCGTTTAATGGAGATGGAACGCCTCCTGAAGTTGAAAACCCAGCCCAATCCCTTAGAGATGAAGGGGTGATTTCCGTACTTCAGAACAAAGGACATCACCTAACTGATTTTGGCGATTTGCACATTCCCATGTTTTCAAATAAGAAAGATCCAATTACAAATGTTCTGAATTTTGATGCGTGGCGAGAGGTATCTCTGAGTTTATCTAGAACTCTAGGTGATGAATTAGCTCAAGATAGTTTCCCAATTGTACTGGGCGGAGACTGTGCCATTCTAATGGGGATTCTTGATGCGTTCAATGTAATGAATCAACCTTTGAACCTCTTCTTTCTTGACGGACACGCTGATTTTCACACTCTTGATACCTCAACAACCGGTGAGCCCGCTGACTTAGAATTAGCTGCCTTGACAGGGCATTTGTCTAAAGAAATCGTTTACATGACAGGACGAGGGCCATTACTGCATGAAGAAAATGTCGTTGTATACGGAGTAGGTGAACTTGACTCTATCGAAAGGTCGAATATCATGTTAGTTAATCGCAAATCAATTTTAAAAGATGGAATTGAACCAACCTTTCGTCGAAGCCTTGGCTCATTCCAGAATCCGGATTTGCCACTTTGGCTCCATTTTGATGTTGATGTCTTGGACAAAGAAATCATGCCAGCTATACAGTATCCTGTTGAGGGCGGTCTCTCATACAACGAAATCCAAGAATTGCTTACTCTCCTAAAGGAAAGAACCCAACTAATCGGAATGAGTATTACTTGTTACCATCCAAAGCTGGATTATGATAAAAAAGGAGCCAAAACGCTTCTTTTACTTTTCAAGGAAATTTTCTAAGACAGGAATTAACGAAAAAATTTCAAAAATGACGGAATGTATCTTTAATAGCCTTACTAATAATCTTGACTTTTGGGATTTGATGGAGGGAAAGTCTCTAAGCTTTGTGGAGTAGACCATATTTAAGAAGGCGTTATTGGGGGCGATAACTGATTTAATTTTTTCCGGAGTTTTCGTGGCTGATAACGGGAAAAGTCGTTCCTCTTCTTACGCGGTTATCGCACCAGTAAAGTTGCCAAAGTATAATATCGAAGATACATAATCTACCAAAGTGTATAACACTCCTCAAGATAAGCAACTCATTCATTTAATCTAAGGATGAATTTCAAACCAAAGGCGATATACTACATTTGGTTCTTGTGAGAAGAAGAAGATGGGAATAAAGTTCTGGTTCATGAAAGCTTTCGTCATGAGATTCGGTATACCAAGAATCAAAC
>JBHLPR010000089.1:0-7227 GCA_048939245.1 Promethearchaeota archaeon
GAGGATAATCAGGGTCTGGCGCCAATTCACTTAATGAGACCAGTCCACCAGGTTTCAGGATTCGTCGGATTTCTTGAAGCACTTTAACCGGTTCGGGGATTTCTGGAAGACAGGCGATGGCAATCACCCGATCCACGCTCTCATCATCAAAAGAGAAATCATGAGCGTTATCAATCTTCGGAATGACATTGGCAATCTCTTCTTGTGCGATTCGCTGCTTTAATCGGTTAACAACTGATTGAGAGATATCCACAGCATACACCTTCCCATTAGGACGAACCCGTTTAGCAAACTCTATAGTATAACTGCCTTTTCCAGGGCCAATTTCGACCACAATCATCCCAGGTTTCAGGTACAGTTGATCGGCTACTGTACTGGGTTTTTGGACAAAACGTCGTCGCCAAGGATTATCAATTAATCTCGTGAGAAATGAAGGAATCGGAAATTTGCGATAACGGCGAACAAGGCGTATCAGCACACAAGAGAAGAAGACGATTAGAAGAAATCCAATCATTAGCCATTGCATAAAGATAAGCCACTGCAAGAGAAAACCCCATCATTTATCATCATATAAACCAGCTTCCTGAACCATCTCTTTAATGATTGTATGACCCATCCAAGGAAATTTGGTTTCAGAAAATCGTACAGATACCTTCGTAGATAAGACAAAATCAGTACCCTTAATGGTCTGTGCAATGTGCTCTGCTTCTTGCATATTCTTTACAACAAAACTTAGAAAGACAATCGGCTCATCAGCAGAAATATAAGGCAACCAAAACTGGTTCGGAAATCGCTCTCGAATCCATTCAGCAACCTCTGTTACAGGTTTTTTCTTCTCATCAATCACCGTCCGTATCATTACCTGATCATATCCTCCTGCACTAAGATTCCAGCGAACCGAAAACAATACACCCTTATCCATAAGCTGTTGAATTGTTCGTCCAACTCGACGGGCTGTTAAACGGCTCTGGTGTGCAATATCACTAATTGACATTCGAGGATCTTCAATGAGTGATCGTAGGACCTTCAGTTCTGTTCTCGAAAATTTGCCACCTTCCTTTTTGCCTCGAACAGGAAGTGCTTGAAAGCTACTATGGTCTTTAGGAATCAGGAGCGGAAATAACTCAGTTCGTGTAACATGATCCAGTGTTCGTACAAAGCGACCTAGTTCAGAAAGTCCTTGAGAACCCATGTATTGGGCAAAGAAATTGTATGCACCCCCGCTTCCACTAGCAATTGTTCCAACTACATGAACCATAGGATTGCCCCCAAGATTCTGAATGAATTCCTCTTCAACCTCATATCCATCAGTGTAAACAAGACCGTAAAGCACCTCAGATTTCAGATATTCCAACGATAACATTGCTGAAAAAATATAGATCACTCCGGTCTCGATGAGCTTAGCTACTCGCTTTTTCACTGCATTCGCAGAGATACCTAAAACATCTGAAAGATTCTGATAAGAGACTCGACAATTTTCATGCAATTCCCAGAGGATTTTTTTATCAATAGGATCCATACGAGACACCTTGTTTAGGAAAGATACAGCAGTAGCTTCTTACTTAAATCCTAGATGATTATTGTCTATGACGGAAAAAGTATCTGCACTGGACTCAGGCATCGGAGGTTTCACATACTAATGTCTAAAAGTAAAGAACCAATGTCCCAATCAGAGATTGATCAATTCCTCACATGCGCTCGAACAGGTCGATTGGGCTTATCCATCAACGGGGAACCATATATTATCCCGGTTGGTTTTGTGTATAATCAAGGAAAAATCGCGATTCATTCGTGTACTGAAGGCAAAAAAATGGCGGCTCTTCAAAATAATCCACTGGTCTGCTTTGAAGTCGACGAAACCATTTCAGATGTTTCCATATACAAAAGCGTCATCCTTCAGGGCACCAGTGAAATCATCGAAGAGCCCAAGAAAATGATTCCCTACCTCCAATTGCACATCAACAAATACCGGGTTCCTGAAGAATTCGAAGCATATATGAGTAAACCGGGACGAAATCGTGATGAAGAGCTCAAATCATCCCGAATTATCCTCATCACACCTGATCAGATATCAGGATTCAAATTCATACGGACAATTTAGTTGCAACGAGATGAAGTATATGGTGAAGACCAACCTGCTATTTTTAGAAGACAGCTATCTTCGTGATACTGCAACAACGGTCATTGATATTGAGGAAAATGCTGTCGTGTTGGCTGATACCATTTTCTACCCTGAAGGAGGGGGTCAACCATCAGATACAGGCTCTCTTGATTCAGCCAAAGGCACTGCCGTTGTGACCCATGTGGCAAAACGAGGAAACCGCATCCTACATCATCTTGAAGGACCAATCCCTACTTCAGGCGATGAAGTGTTTCTACGGCTGGATTGGCCACGTCGTTACAGCCATATGCGCATGCATACCGCCCAACATATCGTGAGTCGTATCGTATTTGAACAATATGGAGCGCAAACAGCCGGTAACCAGATTCGTGAAACTTATTCGCATATAGATTTTGCACCAGCAACCTTCACATCTTCAGACCTCCCTAGTATTGAAGATGCGGCTAATGCAATAATTTCTCAAAATCTCCCTGTTGTTATTGAAATCATTACCCGAGAAGAGCTCGCTGAACGGATGGGACCAGATCGTTCAGATTTAACGAAATTACCGAGTTCTGTAAAGGCCGTGCGAATGGTTTGCATAAAAGGCTATGATGCCTACCCCTGTGCTGGAACCCATGTAAAAAGCACTGGAGAATTAATGAAACTCCACATCACTAAACGCAAGTCCAAAGGAAAAGGGACAATACGAATCACATATGAATTGGAGAATATCGAGGATTAGAAACCATAAGTAACTCTAAATAATCTGGATGAAGCTTTCAAGGTCAAGACGCTTAGGCCGTTTTTTCTCTACCTGAAGCTGCTTTTCTGTAAGCAAATCTGTTGCTAGTGATGAATGCTTCCCAACAATCACTAATGTAATTATTATCATTTCTTCAGAAATCCCAAGAATCTCCCTAGCTTTCTCAGACTGATAACCAGCAATTGGGTGGGCCACTAGCCCCATTTCCGTGGCTCGTAAAATTAACAACGCCGTAGCCATTCCCGTATCAAAAAGAAAGTATTCTCGTCCTGGAAGAAGACAATCTAATTCTTTCTTAGAGTAAACCGCGATAATCATCGATGCCCTTTTTACCCAACGGTTATTCTTAGACATAATAGCACACAATTTAGATAGCACTCGGGGGTCACGAATAAAAACAAAGCGCCAGGGTTGGTTATTGAAGCAGGATGGGGCAAGTTGAGCACTGTTCGCTAGTTCTTCAATCATAGCTTCAGTGATCTGAACAGGTTCAAAAGCACGATAAGCTCGTCGTTTTTCTATCGCTTCTTTAACATCCATTGACATCACCTTATAGCAACCCTTTAATTGATGATGAAGAATATTTTGGTTTTCGTATTAGAAGAAAAAGATTACAAAAAGCTCATGAAATAGGTTACAATGTCTAAACATTATGCTTTAAATGACTCAACTTCTTATTATAGTCTGATTATCAATTGAGGTCATGATATGGGTGGACTCTACCCTTCAGAATTTGAATGTAAAGCACAGCTCAGTGATGGATGCTGTGTTCAAATTCGACCACTCAATTTTGATGAATATGACCGTCTTGAAGATCTTTACAAACGTTCAACTGAAGAATCGTTACGAAAACGATTTGGTTGGACGGATGCACGGGAATGGCTCCGTTCAATCAAAGGCTGCGTGGATACTGGAAATCTGTGTCTTATTGGCGAGTATATGAATGAGACGGGAACTCCAGAAATCATCGGTGATTGCTGGTACTTTATTGACAAGACCTCAGGAACAGCAGAAGTATCGATTTTGGTTCGAGATGATTTCCAAAATAAGACCTTAGGAACGAAATTAATGGTTAAACTAGTCGAGATTGCCCGCAGCGAAGGATTATACCGATTATTTGCTCTTGTAAATATTACAAATACTCCTATGCTTCGTATCGTTCAACGGTTACAATTCAATTTTATTCATGGAGCTGATGGAGTCAACCTCTATCGCCTTGACCTCTAGATTCTTCACAAGTCAATTTCTCTAAGCGTGTAAAAACTTATTTAAGCAAAAATGCAAAAGCAAAACTGAAACCCTATTCCTATGGGGAGGAACAGAAATTGATTAGCACAAATGACGACGCAGACGTTTCCTTAAAAGTCATTGCGGTCGGTGATGCCGCCGTAGGTAAAACCAGTATTGTAGGGCGTTATGTCACCGGTGCTTTCGAAGCATCATATAAAGCCACTATCGGGACTGATGTATTTCGAAAAATTGTAACCGTCGAAGGTCGACGTATCGGACTGCTCTGCTATGACACAGCAGGTCAAGAACGATTCCGTAACTTAGTAGAACGATATTTCGTAGGAGCCATCGGTGCACTCATGGTCTATGATGTGACGAACCGCGAAAGTTTTGATAATCTACCCACCTGGTCTCGACAAGTGGATCGCCACGCTGGAGAAGCCCTAAAAATTGTCATCGGCAACAAAATCGACCTCAAAAACGAACGCGTTGTTAGTGAAAATGAGGGAATTGGCATGGGTCGTCAACTGGGCGCTGAATTCTTGGAAACCAGTGCAAAAGACGGAGTCAACATTGAAACTATTTTTGAACGTATAGCACTCTATGCCATCGACCGTGTTCGTGGTCGAATTCCTTAAAACTATATTCATTCAGGTGGATGCAAAGGCGCCCCACACACTTCACAGAAGGCCTCAGGATCTTCCAGAAACGCCCCACATTTTGGACAATATTGAACCCGTCGACGATGCGCCAGTTTCGGTGTCGCACGTACCCTCGTAGCATCCGGTGTTGCACCTCTCCTGCGTTTTGGAAAATCTGGCCGCGCTTGCCCTGTCCGATACCGATACATCGCATGCTCTACAACAGAGCTGAACTGCATTTTCCTTTTCTCAAATCCTTTCTTGGTCTCATATTGTTTAGAACGAACAACAATCAGCTCAAACCATTTCTCTTCTTTATCCTCTGCATCAATATCGGGTGAAATATGGATTAGAACACGGTCATCTTGGCTATCAATATGAGAAATCTGATCGTAACTCATATATTCTGCGATGGGTCCTCCCCGGAAGGAAATCAACCCGCCTGTCAACCCTTTCCGCTTCGCATAAAACGCAATACCACGATTGGTTACAGCAATTTGACCTACCTTTATTACGTGCCCTTTCAACTCATCCCCGGTTTTCACAAAGACCTGTGAAGTGTAAATAATAGTATCCTCAGCTGGTACCAGTGTTAGCAAGTTTTTTCCGATTTTTTCTTCTGGTATATACCATTCTCCAATGGGCATCTAATCACCAAGTGGTAATAAGTCTGTTCTCCTTTTAAGACGAAGGGAATTCAGGAATTTAAGATTGTTGAGTAACGCTACCCGTTTCCCACTCCCTGCACATAACCTAAATCACATATTTCATTCGCATACGAGTCAGGATGAGCAAAGCTATTATACATCAAATCAAAGTTCGCTTACCTGTGACATTTGATCTGGTCGTTGCAGGAAAACTAGCCATTGATGAATTATCATTCAAAGGAATTCCACCTCAACCTGTATTAGGTGGCTCTGCAGCCCACGTAGCCCTCGCTGCAGCAACTCTAGGAAGCAAAGTAGCTATCGTATCATCAATTGGTGATGATTTCCCCAACCACTTCGTACAAATGCTGAAAGCCAAAAGTATCGATCTATCTGGCGTCGTTAGACGAGTTGGTCGCTCATCACATTTCTGGGCCGATTTTGCAAAAGATGGAACAATGACCAATTACCGCCTACATTTCGGAGTCGGCAACCGCGTATCATTTCAACATTTCAACCGATTAGCGGCGAAGGCCAGAGCTGTCCATCTTGGAATATTACCTCCATACATGCAACGAGCCCTTATCAAACGAAGTAAATCTAATAATCAAATCCTAAGCATGACTACCATATTCCATCAAGCCCAAACCCAACGTCACAAAATTGTACCCCAATTGCCCTTTCTGGACATCCTTTTTCTAAATGCAAAAGAAGCCACCTTCCTATCAGGTACCTCTAATACAACCGACGCGCTCAAACGACTAGGCAAACAAGTACCATTAGTAGTTGTAACACAAGGACCTGATGGCTGTTTGATCAACCAGAACGGCGAACTGCACCATGTAGGCAGTTATCCAGTCAAAGAAATTGATGCAACGGGAGCTGGAGACAGTTTTGCAGGTGCCTTTCTTTCAAGCTATCTCCGTGATAGCGATATCATCCAAGCCGCAAAATGGGGGAATGCAGCAGGAGCCTTTAACGTCCAAGACCTAGGATGCACTAACTTAGTCAAGGCTTCGCGTGAAGATTTAGCCAAACTGATCTATCATCCCTCTACTCACCGTTGAGGTAAAAACCCCACACAAGCCAAAAGGCTTTAGCCTTTAAACACCGAATAAAACTGACTCACGGGAGGATTGCGTTTGTCTAGTCGGACGACTCCAAACCAAGAGAACATCAACAAATTATTCAATCAGGGAGTCGAACTAATCCGTCGACGCAAATACAAGAAGGCCCTTACCTGTTTTGACAAAATCCTCGAATCAGAACCTCAACGCGTAAATGTCTGGTACAATCGTGGCGTGGTACTCTACCAACTCCGAAAATATCGTGCAGCCATCGAAAGTTACGACAAAGCCATTGGTCTCGCTCCAGACTATGCCCGCGCTTGGAACAACAAAGGGCGAGCCCTCAGCAAACTTGGCCGACACCTCGACGCCCTTGAATGCTTCCGAAACGCCACCCACCTAGACCCTAACTTTGCTATCGCCTGGAATAATCAGGGCATGATCCTTTCTAAGCTCAACCGCCAAACAGAAGCCCTACAATGTTTTGAAAGAGCAATTCAGGTGGACCCCTCTTTTGCAATTGCTTGGTTTAATAAAGGTACACGGATGGCAGCCCTAGATCGTTATGACGAAGCGGTGGGAAGCTTTGAACAAGCCTTAACCATCGACCCCGAATTTGCCGAAGCTTGCTATCACCTAGGACTAACATTCGAAAAAGTAGGACAGAAAAAGAAGGCTATTCACTACCTCGAGCGTGCCATCAAGCTGAATCCCAAATTCCCAGGACTACAAGAAAAACTCGATTCAATCAGTAAACGAAGTTAATTCCACTGCC
>JBHLPR010000090.1:0-7093 GCA_048939245.1 Promethearchaeota archaeon
TCCACGGGTCGAGCAGCATAGACGCGTTTAATTGTTGAATAGTATTCTGTGGTATTTTCTAATAATTGTTCAAAGGCGGTTTTGGTTTTTTGCTCCATATTCCGGAGAATATCGAGTACACTATTTTGAGCTTCAACCAAGGCCATACAGATTTCAAGTACTGTATTTACTTGTTCAGCCTCCAAGGCATCAGGAACTCGGGCAAGTAAATCTTTTAATTTTGCCACAATTTCTGCTTGCCCATGACGTTCAAGGAGATCAGTAACTGAATTCAGATTTCGCCAGACTTCGTTGGCTTTCGCCCGAATATCCTTGAGTAATTTAGCGTCGGTAAGTAATTCACGGAGTTCATCAAATCGGTCGGGAAGTTCTTCAATGTTCGCAGGTAGCTTATCTTGAAGTTTCATGGACTGTTTGACATAAGAATCAGTTTTAATGCCCAGGGTGGCGGATACACTTGTAAGCTCAGAGAAGGCTTTGATTTGTTCATTGAGAGTTTGGTTAAAGTATCCAACAATGCGTTTCTCAAAAAGCTCTACAATATGATGTGCTTTGCGTATGGCTTCTTCATAAGTTTCGCTAGCAGGAACAATTGTGGTTAGTTCTTGAATCGAAGCTTGGACTTCTGAGGGAATAGTGAGACCCATTCCGAGAAGTTTTGATACGGCTAAACGAAGTTTAAGATCAAGTCGATATTTGAGGTTTTCAATAGCGTCTTGAGCCTTATACAGGGCATCCCCTTGGGCCTCTCGTGCGACTTCTTCAATTTCTTCGAAACTGGTGCTTGCTCTGATTTGGGCAATAGCGCTTTCCAGAAATTCTTCCATGGTTTTGAAAGATTCCCGATATGTCGGTTTGATCACCTGAATTTCCGCTAGGAGCGCATTAAGTTCTCGTTCCCAAGCTTTCCGGAAAAGATCGATTCGATTTTCAACATGCTTATGAAGGCGGGCGTATGCTTCAACCATCTCTGAGAAACTGATGTCAGTCGAACGAACGGGTGCTGGAGCAGCACCCATGGTGGTTTTGTCAAGAATTGTACTAGCGGTTTCGGATATCCGGGTTAGCAAAGTTTCTTGGGTTCTAATCTCTGCGAGTAGTTTACCATTTTCTTCAATTATTCGGGAGGCAACATCCGAGTACAATTGGACCATACCTTTAAGATCGCCTTTCTTCAATTTCTTCGTTTGACTCTTAACGAACTTGTCAAGGTCTTTTGTATTCGGAAGAACGTCTCGCTTTACCGCGCGAGTTAGATCATCGAGTATTCTGGTAGTTTCAGCACGGAGAGCTGTTTCAACATTTGTCTGATAAGCTTGTAGGCGTTCATAACTGGCAATAAGGGCAGCTAGATCCGCTTCTTTGGGAACCTCAGGAGGAACAGGGGGCAGAAAGGTTGCCTCATTAGAGATATTTGCACCTGCTAATGTGCGGTTTAGATTGTGACTAAATTCGAGTATTTGACTACGCACCTCGCTAGAAGCCTTTAGCACCTGTCCATCATACTGTTGAACTAAACCGAGGAGGGTTGTTAGGTTTGCTTCGTCTTTAAGCTGTTTTTTCAATCCATCAAGCGAGGTAGAAATTGCCATGGGAACATTTAGATTCAATCCCCGAGCAGTTTCTAGAAGTGACATTGAGGTTTCAATACTGGATAACAATTTAGCGCGTAGTGTCTCAACAACTTCCCCACGTCGACTTGTTAAATACTCATGTTCTTCTCGGAGGGTTTTGCGAATTTCAAAAAGCTCTGGTATAGTATTCACATCAACCGTTTCCCGTTCAGCACTAATGGAGACATCACTTGTGTCAATGCCTACGAAGCGATCGTAAGTCTTAATCAATGCCCGATTTTGTTCCAGCATGTCGTTAGCTTGTTTAAGCAACGCGTCCCGGAGTTGTTTAGACAGCCCTTCGAGATTGGACACAAAACGCGAAAGGACAGGCAACACAACTGAATAGCCTCCTTGGGTAGAAGGGAATGTAAGACTATTGAGATCACGTCCCAACTTGATATCAAATGTCATTATAGTGGCTTTCAATTCTTCTAGTTCAGTCATATAGGTCTTCAATAGCTCAATATGAAGGCGCAAAGAACGGGAAAGATCTTTATCAACTTTGGGTAAATCCTTTTCAATTTGCTTGGCGAGCCGTCGCTTCTTCGGGCTAAGTGACCAACTCGTTTTCGCGTCTCTATCAAAGCCTTCTAGGGTTACTAGTTCTCTTCCAACATCTTCTAATGAGGTCTCAACTTCGGAGGGGAGACCACCCATAATTGTCCGGCACTTTGCAGTGATATCTTTGAGCATTGAGAAGTACTTACGAAGCTCTGCTAATGTACTCACATTCGAAGCCCCCAAGGTAAGTGGCTTACATCCACCTTTCTTAACCATTGGAAAGTCTATTCTTAACTCTTTTTGAGCATTATCGAAACCAAGGGCAATATCTAAATTATAGTCAACAACTCATTTTGACTTGCTTTCGTCTAAGAAATTGTAAATTCATGCATCTGGAAAGAACGGATATGACTGTTGACGAAAAAATCCACCAAACTCGCAAAAAGCTGTTAGAAGCTGGGAAAATTGCTTCTGAGGCACTAGCATTCACTTGTGGACTTGTGAAAGCGGGAAAATCTGTTTTATCAATTGCTAAGGCGGGTGAAAACAAGATTCATACGCTGGGAGGAAAACCAGCATTTCCCATAAATATCTCAATCAACCATCATGCAGCTCATTATACCCCACATGTAGATGACACAACCCAGATTCCTGATATGGCACTTGTGAAGGTGGACCTGGGGGCGCATGTGGACGGCTATGTAGCCGACAATGCCCGAACGGTACTTGTTGGCAATAACGAGAAACTACAACAGCTTATTGATGGAGCTGAAGCAGGGCTTAAGGCAGCAATCCAGACGGTTCGTGCAGGAATTCGGGTATGGAATGTCTCCAAAGCAATTGCTACAGCGATGCGACAAGCAAACACCAGCCCTATTGAGAATCTAACAGGTCATAGCATCGAACAATTCAATCTCCACGCAGGATTATCCGTTCCGGCGGTAGCTTATGCAATGAACCGAGTTGCCTCCCCACGTTTAAAAGAGAACATGGTAGTGGCGATTGAACCCTTTGCTACTTATAGCCGTTCACCACGGGTAAGTGATTTAGAACCTGGCTATATCTATGGGTTTGCCCATGCACACAATCCCAAGGATGCGAAGTTACGATCCCTTTTTAGCCAGATGAAAATTCAGTTTGCCCAATTGCCCTTTGCTTCGCGTTGGATGGTTGAACTAGTGGAACCCAGCCAGGTTTTTGAAACCTTAGACCAGCTTAGAAAAGAAGGATGCATACATAATTATCCTGTATTAGGACTCCGGGATGGAAGTCCAATTGCGCAGGCAGAACACACCCTGATTGTCGAAAAACAGGGTTGCACTATAACTACCACAAGGCCTTAAGAAAAAGGAGCAAACGAAAATGGAATACATTAACATCCTACGAGATCTTATTGCCTTCCCCACTGTTAATAACCCAGCAAAAAAGACCCGTCCTACACAAGAGTGCCCAGATTATCTCAATAAGCACCTCACTACAATGGGATTTGACACTCAGGTTCTTGAACAGAATGGGTTTTATTCCGTCCTCGCAACGTATGGTGAAGGTCGTCCAGTAACACTGTTATTATCGCATTTTGATGTAGTACCCATTGGTCCAGGATGGGACACTGACCCTTTTGAGTTAACGATTCAAGATGACATGGGCTATGGACGGGGAACAGCTGATGACAAAGGAAATACAACCGCCTTACTCCTCTCAGCAGAAAAGATCATCCAACAGGACCTAAAGGGTACTGTTGCTTTTGCTATGACCGGTGATGAAGAGATTGGAGGCGCAAACGGAGCTACCGTTGTTCGTGCGAATCTTGAAAATCAGAATCTATTTCCTGATTACCTTATTACAGCCGATGGAATTGGAATGCAAATAGTAACTCGCCGAAGGAACACAGTTTCAGTCACGATCTCTGTTGCACAACAACCCGAACCATGTAAAGGGAGATTAGAAAAACACAGATTTACCACAGAGTATGTCGGTCGACAGTCTCGCCATTCGGCTTATTTCTTGCCTGGTGTTGATCGACACGCCTTACTTGCTGCATCTAACTTTTTACTTCAGAATCCAACAATTTTGGTGAGTGCAACGGAAGGAAGCTATGTTAAGAGCAATGTTGTTCCCGATTGGTTCGAACTAGAAGGCATTGATTCAGATGTGAAAGCAGAGCCTAAGGCGCGGACCTGTGATTATAACCTTACCAAACTTCTGCAAGCATTACTACCTGTCACACGGATACAATTTCCAACCGGTCTTAGTGATTACGGCATCACCTTTTGCCCCAACCTACTTTATGAGCGAAATAGCCAGTGGGTCATATATTTCGATGGCCGTGCGATGATAAGCGATGCAAAAGCGGTTGAAGCTGCATTGGAGAGAGTTTTAACAGAAAAACTTGTTGGAATTGAATATCAGATGTCCGTTCGCGTGGGCAAAGCATTCATGAATACACCAATGGATTCGCGGCTAGTGCTAACCGCGCAGAAAATTGCAGCAGAGTTATCTCAGAACACTAAACCGATTGAGCTGGGTGGAGCTAGCGACACGCGCCACTTTACCGATCGTCCTATTGAAGCCATTGATTTTGGTCCAATTGGATATGGTGTGCATGGATCCAACGAACATGTTCTTCTTGAATCCATTCCACAAATAGCAAAATTCTACACTCGACTGGTTCGTGCACTGCACCATGCTCCAGAGAGTTAAGGCGCTCGCTCTGGACCTGGAACTTGGGGAACTGTGGGTGCAGGTACTCTAACTAAGGTTTCGTTAATAGCAAAGTATCCTAGTGACATGATGATACGAATGACAACAATGATCAACATCATGGAAATAACGACTGCATCATATGGAAGAAACAGAGTAAGGTAATCTAACACATAACCAGAAAGCATTGCGGCGCAGAAAGCACTTAATCCCGTAAAGAAATTGAAGAGTGCAACCACTGTTCCGGAATACACTTTGGGAGCAGAATCAAGAAGCCATGCGGTGCTACTTACAATAAAAAGACCGGTCAGAAAGCCCCCAGCAATATTCAACGGCAGAAGAAACCAAACATTTCCCGTTATCGCACCTAAAGCGGAATTCAAAGGAGCAAGGAATATCATCGTACGACCTATGATAAGCATGGGTTTTCGTCCAAATCGATCAGCTAAATACCCCCCTAAAAATTGGGCAACACCTGAGCAGATACTGAAAATCGCTGTAAATATTCCAATTAGAAATAAATCAACATGGAGAATCCCCCGAGTAACTATAGGAAAGAGAGGCCAGGCCGCACCCATAGCAGCAAAGAACAAGGTATTGATTACCAAGAATCGCACAAAATGGGGCGTTCTTTTAACGGACTCTCGGATTTGAAAAACCCTCCGCTTGGAGGGACGAACTGTCTCAGTAATTACAAGCACAATGATAACCGCGATAGCCATGGAGGTGGCACCAACATACATGGGCACCTGATATTGGGCGAGCCCGGTTAACCCTACGGTGACTGCAAAATAGCCAACTACCACTAGGGATATCGCTGAAGCGATTGTTCCTATTGCCGTAATTATACCTACAAACCGCCCCCGTCCTGACATTGTTGTAATATCGCCGAGTAAACCATTCCAAGCGGGAATAGCGGCGCTTCCAATAATTGTAGGAACTAATAGGAGCAAAATAAGTTGCCAAGCATTGAGTGCGAAAGGCACGAGAGCAGCGGTCATACCGATGGCAAGTAGACCAAGGAACAAGAATGGCCTTCTACCGAAGCGATCGGTCAAACTTCCCCAGGCCCATTGCATTGAAGCATTCCCAAGGGTTTGGACGCCTGTAACTGTGCTCTGCTGAACCCCGGTTGCCCCTAAATCAACGGCGAGTGCCCCAGTGTAAGCCCATAAGAGGTTGGCGCCTATTTGCCATGACGACCAGAGGCTTGCCACCCGAAGGGACTGCTGATTAAGCGGCTCGTTTTCTGGAAGGTGGTCGTCTGTCAAAGTCATCGCCTATCATCATGAGAGAAGTTGCATTCAGATATTTCAGTTGAAAAAGCTTGTTAAAGCACATACATTCTAATGTGAGGGATAATAGAATTCATAATAGCACCAGCAGGAGGAGCCAGAACTTGTGCGCAGAAGTGTCTAATAGACTTCATTCCGCTGTTCAGAAACATGAACAGTGGCGGCAAAAATGCTTGAATCTAATTCCTTCAGAAAATTTGACAAGCCCACAGGTCCGCGCAATGCTTGCCTCTGATTTCGGACACCGATATGCGTGGGACGAACCGTGGTATGGTGGGCAGAAATATTCAGTGGAGGTTGAGGAGATAGCCATAGAAGCGGCAAAAAAGCTTTTTCAGGCGAAATACGCCAATGTTCGCCCTCTATCTGGACACCTATCATTGATGTCAGTGATAATGGGATTATGCCAACCGAAGGATACCATAGTAATTTCACACTTTGATAACGGCGGGTATCCATTGAATCTTCAAGCTCGGTTTCCCCTCGATGTCCAATATTTGCCATATCTTCCGGATCAATATTCATTGGATATTCCTGGGGCGAAGATGTTAATTGAGAAAGTTCGTCCGAAGCTGATAATCTTAGGAGCTAGCATTTTCTTAAAACCACACCCTGTCACAGAGCTAAGAAAGATTAGCGAAGAAGCCGAAGCCACCTTGGTCTATGATGGATCCCATGTTCTGGGTTTAATCGCGGGTGGTCAATTCCAGAACCCCTTTGAAGAAGGTGCCCAGATCATGTTGGGAAGCACGCATAAGACCCTCTTTGGTCCCCAAGGTGGAATAGTACTAGTCAAAGACGATTCTGAACTCGCTGAACAGATTGATTTAACATTACGTCCCAACCCCGTATTGGTAGATAATTACCATCATCATCGAGTGGCAGCTTTAGCCATTGCTTTGGCTGAACTCATAGCCTTTGGGAAGGAATATGCCCAACAAGTTGTGAAGAATTCACAGAGACTAGCTGCGGAGTTGGTAG
>JBHLPR010000035.1:0-21717 GCA_048939245.1 Promethearchaeota archaeon
CACAGTGGCTTTTGGTTCTGCGCTACATAAATGGGCATTCAATATAGAATTAATGCAAAGGGCTAATCTCCAGTTTAAAGATATCATTAGACTTTATCAAGAAAATAAAATTTCGAGCCTTAGTAATCTGTTACCAATTCATGAACCTATCTTGAATATGATAATCCAGCATTTACCTTCTCCTATTATTGCGCAAAGGAACCGCATAAAGTACATTTGGAAAGGAAAACTCACATCTCCGGCTGGTAAAGCTCTTCGTTCATGTAATTCGGATGGCCCCCTCATATTTGGCGTCACCAAAATAATTACGGAATCTAAGCACGGGCAAATTGCTGTTGGCCGTTTATTTTCAGGCACCATACGAAAGGGAACCCAAATACGAATTTTACCATCTGACAAGATATACAAAACCCAACGAGTTACCTTGTTCATGGGTTCAAGGCAGGTAGTAATTCCATCTTTAACGGCAGGTAATATTTGTGGCATAATTGGTTCAGATGAGGTTCGAGCTGGTGATACAATTACAGGCCAATTAAACCTACAAGGAATGATCCCCTTTGAAGAAATCAGTTATATTATAGATCCTGTTGTGACAATAGCAATCGAGCCAAAACGAACAAAAGACTTACCTAGATTACTTGATCTTTTGGAACAGCTTACAAGAAGCGATCCCAATCTCCGATTTTCAGTCAACGAGCAAACTGGAGAGAATCTACTTTCTGGACTGGGACTTTTACATTTAGAAATTGCTGTAAAAGATATTGAAAAGGAAGGAATTCAAATTTATGCTTCTAAACCCATCGTTCTTTATCGCGAAACCGTAAAAACTGCTACAACACTGGTAAAACCACAAAGAAGCCCCAATGGAAAAAATTCAATACGAATTACTATCGAACCCCAAGAAAAAATAAACGAAAAGATCCCTGTCTGGTACAAGGATCCAGGCGGCAATATTCTTCAAAACTCGACACACAATACGATTTCACCTGTCGAAAAGGATTCAATAATTGCTGGTTTCAATTGGGCTATGGAACGTGGACCACTCTGTGCGGAGCCAATTGTTAATACTTTGATTCGAATAGAAGACATTGAGCTTAGCCCAGAGCCAGCTGAAAGAAACAGGGTCGAGTTAATGTCAATGATTCGTGAGTCGATATTGTTAGGATTTAAAGAAGCAGGAGTTGTTCTTCTAGAGCCCATCTATAGTATACAGGCCATAGTTCCAAGTGAATTTCAAAATGAAACAGTAAATGTACTTATGTCTAAAAGAGGACAAATAGATAATGTAGAGTTTAGTAAAGATCTGGTAACAATTAAGGGATCGTTGCCTGTTGGAGAATCTTTTGACTTAGCTGATGTATTACGCTCAACAACTTCAGGTAAAGCTATTTGGCAGACGAAATTCACACGGTGGCAAGTAATTCCTGAAAACCGAGCAGCTGAAATTATTTTAGATATTAAGAAAAGGAGAGGACTACTCTAAGGAGGTAATCAGCATTCGATTCCGAATAACAGTGATTGGGAGCAGTGGAGGAATATCTCGGGAGATATCTGCGCTTGCAGAAGAGGTGGGGCAAGAAATTGGTCGAAGAGGTGCTGTTCTTATCACAGGGGGAAAAGACGGTGTTATGGAAGCAGCATCAAGAGGGGCAAAGAAGGTTGATGGAATTACTATTGGGATTTTACCAGAGCATGATGAATCTAAAGCCAACCCATTTGTCGATGTTACAATTCCCACTGGTATCGGATATGCCAGAAATTATGTAAACATACTTGCGAGTAATGCCATAGTGAGCATAGCTGGAGCAGCAGGAACATTAAGTGAAATTGGATATGCAATCGCCTTGGAAAAACGATTAATCCTGCTCAAAGGTACAGGAGGCGTTACTGAATTGATAATTAAAAATCAATCAATATTCCCACAGGCTGACATTCACATAGCTGAGACTCCCAAAGACGCAATTGACATCGCATTCTCAACGAAATAATTTCGAGTACAGGCTGTTCACAATTATCCAAGAATTAATTGCCAAGGGGGATTGAATGCTAACCATTGCATTACAACAAACAGGATTATACCTCCAAAAACCATGTTTCTACCTTTTTTGGAATCTACGCCACTACACCAGTAGATGAAACCTATTGCAATCAGCAACGCCGATGCAAAGGTCCCAATCAGAATAACAAACCCCCAACCTGTTATCAGATAGTGCGTTAGTTGTTCAAGAAGATTTTGAAGAAGAGACGAAACTTGAAGGATTATCATACATACACCCTATCCTCCTCTTACGAGTGAATACAAAAACTCCCATAAAGGTAGCAAAAATATCAAAGGAAGAGAATAATAATTCCATATCAGTAGTTTAGGTAACGGAGCAATACACATGTGGAGGTTAACAAGAAACGATGCGATAACTGTCTGGTCCAAAGAGATTATTCAAAAACGGTTAGCGCGGTATCGCTCCATAATCGAGTTAAAGGCACCAGCTCGGTATCTTCTCGCACGAAGTATCCCAGTAGATTTTAACACAACTGAGTCTTTATCGACACTCTGGAAATATCATAATGAAGCACGTAATATTTTTGATAGACAGCTTCGAGAAACAAAAGATAGACAAAATCTGGAAAATGAAAAGCTCCCGTTACAATCTTTTATGGATTTAAAAATAACAATTACTAATCGCATTCTACAGAATTGTCACTTCTGTGAACGACAGTGTAAAATTAATCGCAGAAAGGAATTAGGTTATTGTAAGATTTCCGATACAAGTTATGTTTCATCTGCATTTCTTCATACAGGAGAAGAAGCACCTCTTGTACCATCAGGAACCATTTTTTTTAGTGGATGTAATTTTCGGTGTGCTCACTGCCAGAACCATGATATCTCATGCAACCCAATGAATGGCACTAAGGTTTCACCAGAGCAATTATCTAAAATCGCTGATGAATTAGCATCACAGGGTGCAAAAAATATCAATTACGTAGGTGGAGAACCGACTCCTCACCTTCACAATATTATTGCCTCGATGAAATATCAACAATCTAATATTACACAGCTCTGGAATTCCAATATGTACCTATCAAAAGAAGCATTGGACCTACTTAGTGATATCATTGATTTCTGGCTTCCGGATTTGAAATATTTCTCTGAGCGGTGTGCCGAAAGAATTTCTGATGTCAAACAGTATACACCAGTTGTTACGCGCAATATCAAAACCGCATATTTGAAAGGAACAAAAGAAATGATCATTCGTGTCCTTGTATTACCCAACCACCTAGAATGTTGTACAATTCCGATTTTAGATTGGATTTCGGAAAATACTCCTGAGGCTTTAGTAAACATCATGGCACAATATCGACCTATGTGGAAAGTCTTACATCAACCAGATGAATTCAAAGATATCACATCTCGTGTTTCACCGGATGAAATGCATCGAGCCTATAGTCATGCAAAAAAGCTGGGTTTAGAATTTAGTTCAGTTAGCTAATTCTCTCTAAGTCCTAATTTCTGTGGGGTTTTTCAATGAAAGCCAGCATTTCTTTGATGTGGGCTTATGCGGTTAAACCTGGATTTTGTACTTAAACAGTTGAAATGTAGGCCATGGCGAAAGATTTCCAATACAGCCATTCACACACCAGAAGAGATACTAGAACATTGGTTACCACCTATTATACCAGAACTTGTAATGGACGATTTCCAAGAATTTTTTGCAGGCAAGCTATCAGGAAAACTTGGGTGGCTTCGTAGCAGGATCAATTCGTCTTTTACTCAGTTCAAAGTAGCATTTGAGCCAGGTGGTTACCGTGGATTACCCGATTTCATCGAGTGGGATGGAAAGCTTGATGGTCAATTCCTTGAACGTATGCTTCCTCTGCTCCAGTCAATAGCGGAGTGTACAACTACCCAACTATCTGTTGAGCAGTTCTGGATCTTGGCAACCGAACTATGTAAGTTCACGACTTTCCCCTTATCCTCACTAGATATCAGCATTATCAAAACTTTCAGTAAAATGCCGATGATTACGATTCCGGCACTTGCACGATTGCTAGGAGTTTCTTACAAAAAAGCGCGCACGCGATGGAACCGTTTACGAAGACTGAATATCTGCCGAATCCCGGCACAGGTGAATTATCGCAGTCTAGGATTGGTCCCCTTATTCATCGAATTTCATGACACAACGACCGCAATCAAAAGCCCCTATTTACTTTCGTATATTGAGCTTACTGGTAATTTAAGGCGATCATTGTTTTTTATGGCAGTGCCCGAAGAACGAATTAACCAATTGCAAAGATTTCTTGATCTTCACTTCGGAACGACCTATACTCTGTATCTTGTCGAAGATTTGGGACAGGTCATTGAATTTACTCATTATCAGATAGACGAGGAAAAGTGGCATATTGATTGGCGAAAACTATTCATTGGAGCCCATTTACTTCACGAATCGGATACTAATCAAGATCTGGAGTATTGCGAACAAGATGAGCAAGAGTCTCATCGTCTCTATATCCCGGATAGCAGAGATAAGAAATTGATTCCTCTTTTGGCATCAGATGCGCGTGTAAAGCTAGAAAAGCTTGCGGCTATCGCCGGTATGAGCGTATCTCAAGCTAGTCGTCGAAAATCGAGACTAATTGATCTCGATGTGTTACAACCGAAACCACTCATTAGGAGAATTGGATTGCTAGAAGACGTAATTATCCGTATGAAAGACAGTGATGTGAGATTATTGGGAATAGTCAATGAGTTGCCCCAAGCATGGATTAGGCAACTTACCGAATACAATACCGGAGAAAAGGAACTTTTTGTATATACTACATTACCACCAGGATCCTTTGCACTAATTCGTTACTACCTTAGCAAATATCTTCATTCTAGATCTGATGTCTATATCAGTGGTCCTGAAAATGGCGGATGGCCTTTAACGTTCAACCACTATGATTCAGAAAAGGGTTGCTGGAATTGGATAGAGCCGATAGTCTTTGAAAGTGCAAGAATTACAGCTTTCGAAAAAAGAACTAGCCCAAGGCAGATTTGAAATGACTCTAATAATGGATTGATTCAATTGAATGTATTATTGATTCTTTTGCTCACCACCGTATTAGCGACATCAAATGTGCCTCTACCATCTCCTCAGACAAGTGTTTATAGAGGTGGCCCAACCACGATTTCAGTTCAACTAAAGAGCCAAAGTGGCACCCCAATTGAGAACGCAACAGTCCTCTTTTTCCATGAAACCCAAAATGAACTGCTAGGAACAGCAATTACAAATTCTTCGGGGTTTGCTCATTTCATATGGATGATTGCAGCTAGCCATGAACTTGGACCCGTCCAATTGAATGCTACCTTCCGTGGAGACCCTGAACGATATCTTCTCCCCAGTATGGTTCCAATTCCCTTGACAATTTTTGCTAAGATGCAAATCGAAATCAATGTGACAGATGAAAGTGGTATTCCAATAGATTCAGATGTTCGAATAGGACAACGTCTGTTTTTTTACACAACGGTTACAGATGATAATCATAATCCTCTAAACGCAGTTACTGTTCAAATGGTAATGGAACCGAACCAAATCATTTCTGAAAGAATTACGCCATCAAATGGATCTATAATCTTTAGTTGCCTTCTAAACCATACAGCTTACTCCTCTTTCGCATTTACAATCAGAAGCCTGAATCAAGGATATTATAATGGAACCGAAATCAAATTGCGTTTTCTGATTCAGAATTCGTCAACCCAATTCATTGGTCTCCCCAAATTTTGGCACCCATCATTTGGTTACAGTCTACGTGGAAAATTACAACGACCTTCAGGAGAAGGCATTCCGAATGCTTCGATTCAATTATTACTTGAACCCGTTGAAGTAAGCAAAATCACTCAAACCGAAGATGATGGGACTTTTTACTTCGATTTATTCGATGTCTTTGAATATATACAGTATAGCCAATACTTAATAGTTCAATACAAAGGAACGCCTGGTCAGAGTGCAAGAAGAGCAGTTATCGGAATTATTGCTAGCCCGCCACACAACCCCTTTACCCAATCCATCGAACCTACCTCATTCTTAGTTTGGCTTCCCTTGATTCATCAAAGTAGCATTTTAATTGTTAGTTTTTTAACAATTGGAACCTCGCTCGTGACTCTGAAGATGAAACGATCAACAAAACGAATATTTTCACACTAAACAATAGAATTATGTTTATTGTACCGCCGAAAACTTAAACCAAGAGCACCCTACATTACACTCGAGGTTATTTGGAAAATGTCAGAGCATTGGATGTGGACAGAAAAATATCGACCAAGAAGACTTAAGGAAATCGTCGGTCAAAAAACAGTAACAGAACGTCTCCAAAAATTCCTAACTGAACGCGATCTACCACACTTACTCTTTGCGGGACCAGCAGGCACAGGAAAAACTACAACCATCATCGCATTTTCCAATGAATTATATGAAGAGAATTTTACAGGCAATTTTCTCGAGTTAAATGCGAGTGATGATCGAGGAATTGATGTGATTCGAAATCGTGTGAAGAGTTTTGCTCGAACTCGTCCCTTAGGGGATGTGCCATTCAAAATTATATCTTTGGATGAAGCGGATAGCCTGACGAGAGATGCCCAACATGCCCTTCGACGAACAATGGAACGATATGTCTCCAGTTGCAGGTTTTGCCTAATATGTAACTATTCAAGTCGAATAATTGATCCCATCCAATCTCGATGTGCAATATTCCGTTTCCCACGATTAGATCAAAAAGAATTAACTAAGAGAATCAACTTCATTGCTAAGCAGGAACAGGTCAAATTATCTGATGACGGAATGCAAGCCATACTTTATGTGTCAGGTGGAGATTTACGGCGCGCAATTAATGTACTTCAAGCTGCATCTGTTATTCAAAAAGCAGTTGATGCTGACACCGTTTATTCTACAACCGGAAAAGCCCGTCCAGAAGATGTAAACCAGATGCTTCAATCGGCTTTAAACGGAAATTTTGTAAAAGCTCAAGAAAAACTTAGGAATCTCTTAATCTGGCAAGGATTGTCTGGAACTGATATAATCAGGCAAATTCACCGTGAAGTTATGAAACTAGGCATTGATGAAAAAATTAAGGTTCAACTAATAGATATGGTAGGAGAAGCCGAATTTCGTTTAACAGAGGGAGCAGACCCTGAAATTCAACTAAGCCATATCCTCGCCAAATTTACATTAGCAGCACAATCAAGTGATTTTGGAAAATGAAAAACCAGCCTTGGGTTGTAAAATACCAACCCCAACAAATCAAAGATCTAATCGGAAATAAAACCACTATTTCTAAAATCACTGAATGGCTGAAAAAATGGCCAAAAAGTATCCTGCGCAACAAACGGGCACTCCTAATTTTTGGACCTGCAGGAGTTGGTAAAACAAGTTCCATTTATACAATAGCTAGTAAATTAGATTATGAGATTTTTGAGATAAATGCAAGTGTTAAACGAAGCAAAAAAAGGATGAACGAACTACTGAAGTATTCTTCAAAGACTGGAACACTCACAGGAAAACGAGGGCGTATAATACTAATTGATGAATTAGAGGGGTTGAGCGGTAAATCAGATAGGGGAGCTGCTTCAGCAATCCAGAACCATATCAAAGATGCTCAAGTTCCAATCATTCTGATTACCAGCGATATTTCAGATTCGAAAATCCGACCTTTACGAAGGGTTTGTACGTATATTGAATTTAAGCCGATTTCTGATGAGGAAATTATAAAGAAACTTGAACAGATTTGTGACAATGAGTCCATCACGTTCGAAGAAGACGCACTAGAGATACTAGTATCCAGCTCTCGAGGAGATTTCAGGGCAGCCATTAATGATCTGCAGAATCTCAGTGAAACTGAATCAACAATTACTATCCAGAGGGTCAAAGATTTTCTAAAAATCAGGGACCAGTCAATTGACATCAGCCAGGCATTGGATAAAATTTTCTATGCAAAGACTTGGAAAGAAGCCGTCTTTGCAGCTAACCAAACAGATGCGTATCCAGACGAATTAATCCGTTGGATAAGTAACAACATACCCTTAGTATTTCCTGACCTGGCTCAACAGGAGAAGGCATTGGAATATTTAGCGAGAGCCAGTATCTTCAATTACCGCATTACTCAAACACAGAATTGGAAATTACTTCCCTACTCTAAAGAACTCATGAGCCTCACAGGTTCAATAATTGGTCAAGAACCAACTGGTGAAAACCCCGAATATCATTTTCCCGAATGGATAAGGCAAATGGGCTTCTCTCGGGGGCTGCGTCAAAAGCGGTCATTAATTGGTCAAGCCCTTTCTCCAATAGTTCATCTCTCCTCAAAAAAAGCATACAATGAATACAGAATACTTCTCAAAGCCTTAATCAAAAATGCGAAATTGATTGATAGAATTGAGAGAGATTTAGAATTGTCAGAGGAATTAATTCAATTTATTCTAAAGGATTAAACTCCAAGTCATTCGGATTTTTCCCATAGTTCGATAAATCGTCGAAGCGCTAGAGCCCGAAGATTCTCGATTTTATAACGATAAATCCGAATCCGACCAAATGTTTTCTCTTGAACAAGTTTTGCACGTTCTAGAAGTTGAAGATGTCTTCGTGTTGTACTATGATTCAACTGTGTTCTCCTAGCGATTTCAGAGATGTTCAGTTCCCCACACTCCGCTAGAAGACGTATGATCTTAATTCGCCCGCGCGAGGAAAACAGAATCTCGACAGGAATTGGTCGATCATCCGTTAATTGTTCAAGGAGTGGAGGTTTTGACTCCTCAACCACGTCTTACACCTACTTTCCTTTTTTCAAGGAGGAGTTCTAGTTCGCGCTCTAGAACTGCTGCAGGGATGTCAGGCAGGCTGATTAGAGTAGTATTACCGCGTTGCCCAACACTGGAACTCTTCGTCGTGAGAATTCCCAACCCTACAAGATCCTGAATGTACGCCCATATCTGAGTATGAGAACGAGGAGTCTGTACGTACTCTTCGCAGACAAGTCCATAACGAACCTCCAGAGCACCAGTAGTGACATAAGCGTCTTCTGAAGGCTTTAGCAACCTACATACGGCAATTAGAAGGAGAATTTGAGAGGTTGATAAATCCACGAGAACTTCACGTCGTATCTCCGGCGTGATAAAAGCCTTTGCGCTTCTTACGAATTCGGGCAATATTCGGAGTACGCCCTTTTCGTCGGCCACTTTTCCGGCATTGTATAGCACTTCTAATGCGTAGCGTGCATCCCCCGAGGCACCTGCTATGTCTGCTATCAAATCAAGTGTGCTAGAAGGAACGGCTCCGTCTAAAACCGCCTCTTTTACCCGAAAATTTAGGATATCTCGAAGCTGGCGGGAATTATAACGGTTAAACCGGAGCATGTTTTTCTGAAGAGTACTCCATGTGCTCGGATCGCGAATATAGCCAAATAGGGGGGTTCGGCTTATGCCAATTAGTGATACACGTTGTTGGGCATTTAGCCGATCATCGACAGTACGCGATAGCAGGTAGAGCAGCTCTTCACCACAACGTTTGAGAAACACTCCGAGTTCATCCAGTGTCACAAGCAGATAGAGATTTTTCGATTCTATGTACTCCAGAATTATTGAAAGGAGTTCCTGTGTTGATAGCCCCCTAAGCGGAATACCAGTCTGGAACGTTGAGAGGATTTTGTTTAAAATCATGTATTCTGTTCGTTCACGACGCGCATTAACATGCACATATATTAGATTAAATCCGTGACTCTTTGCAATCTCAACTAGGAGTGTTCCAAATAGCTTAGTTACCGAGGTTTTCCCAGAGCCAGTGTCCCCAACAATTAGTACTTTTTGCGATATTTTACCAGGCGCTTCAATTACACCACGGAACAACTGAGTTAACTTGCGTAGATGTTCCTCCCGATGGGGGAGGTTGGGAGGAACATAATCGATGGAAAGCTTCGCCTCATCAATGAATACAGATGGGCGTTGTAATTCATGTCGAATAATCTCCATCCTGTGTTCTCCGTTCGCTATATTTTGAACATCGAGTGGGTGTAATAAAAGAACAGACAGAGTCGAAGATAAGTGAACTAACCCCGAAGATGAAAAAATTCGAGACCGAAATGAATGTAATTTATTTTTCATCAGTGTTTTCGGAAAAGACACGCGTTTGGAGATATTCACCTAACACGGTTAATGCATAGCTAGCCAAGCGTGAGTTTTCGTTCTGAGGATAATTGTGTCTTCGAAGTTGTGCAGCGTTAAGAATCCTATTGAGCGTGATGAAAATATCACGTGAATCGTTAACGAGTAGAGAGATGCGATCTTCAGGGACATGAATTTGTTCCTTTAAGGAAATTCTTCCTCTCTTACCCTCATCGATGAATAGAATAAGGAACACGAGGGCCATAACTCCAGTTATCGTGTAACGAAACGTGACCGACGAAAAGGGATAGGGAACAGTGTCACCAGAAATGAAGATAATAAGCTCAGAAGCGGAGAAACTAATCGCTACAATGGATAGCCCCACTAGGGTAAATACTGCACGTATACGTCGTCGAGTGTATACGTCTTTGATTATCGTATCAATGAATAATAATTCACCAACCAGTGGATATAGAAGGAAGAGGAGTGTTGCACGCATTCCTGACACAGGTTTGGGTTGATTCATACACCAGTACCTTCTCACCGCTGAAGTTACAAGAGGGGATACGAGGGTAAAGGATATATAGCGTTCGTATGGTCTATTTCAAGTCCGCTTATGTATGTTGGTGAATAGATGTCAGACCTATGGTGGCCAAAATTTATACGAAAACCCAGGCTGAAGCTTCGAAGGCCCCAATTTGGTGAACTTCGATTGCCCTCGAAGTGGATATTGTTCGCTGTTGTATTAGGAGTATATTACTTTGTAGTAAGTGGAGGAATGTTTGTTCTCTCATACGAAACTTTGCCTGTTCTTGAAATAAGCGATCAAATAATTACCCTTTATCCAGGACTGAATCGCCAACTATTAATCGAAGGAATAGTAGGGGCTGTATTATTCTTCATTGGGTTTATCGGTTTCTACATAATGTACCAAAGTACGAGGAGCATATACCGACCAAGGTACTCCCAGATGATACTTGCTCTTGGACTTGTGATGATTCTTGTCTCCTTCTTTGGTTGCCAATGGATGATAAACCAGAAAATAGCACTTGCAAATCTAATAGGGTAGGAAATTGCTACTTCCCTTTATCTAATTTCGTTTCTAGGTTCACCAAGGTTCCTGCTTCAACCGTAGCAGGTATCCGATAACATTTGCACAGAGATGAATTAATGGGGTCACAATCAATAGAAAGACAGCAAGAACCCAAGGGATTGGTATAATAAACGCACCCAAGAGTATAGCCATAATAAGAAAATCAAGTTGATCAAGTATCGGTGCCGGTCGCCCTCGACTAATTTTCAAACGTCGTTTAATGAATGACCCAATAAGGTCCCCCACCAGCGCGCCCAAGGCAACCAAAATTACCAAAGGAAAATTGACTAAAACAACAGGAACAAACTCGGTAGGAAGATACAAGTACATCAAAATTAGGGCAAGAAGAAACGGAGCACCTATTATTTGTAAAACACCGATAAGCACACCAGAAATAAAGCCAATAAAAAATCCCTCCCATGTCTTTCCAGGACCTAGAACTAGCTGACCGTCCCCAAGAGTGTGATTTCCATCTATTTGATGACGTGATTTGATAAATCTACCAAATACTGCAAAGCCATTCGCAATATATGCAGGAAGAACATACCAGAAACCTAGAAGCAATAATAACGGATGAAACACAATTGCCACCATGCTAATGTTATCTAAATCCTGCTAATTGTAAATGTACGATCAGAATTTTGGATTCAGAATTGTCCCTTTTAGTCAACTTAAATTCTCTGTAACCTTTTGACTCGGCTCTTATAATTTGGAGATGATAGGTTCCCCAATAAGATGTAACTGATTCAGCTACAGGTAAGAAGTTGGTTTCATTATCAATATCTCCGCGTACTTGATTTAATACAATTACTGCAAAATTTGAAGAACGAGCTGCACTTGCTATTAGACCAAATTGTTGATTCAATTTGCGATTCAACATCACGTTATCTGTATTAGGGCCATATTCTCTTCGATAATGGGAAACAATCGTATCAAATACCAATAGCTTTACATCTGGTGAGAGTATGCTATCAAGGTTGGAAACCAATTTGGACTGTTCTTTGAAGTTAACTGGTGAAACGATGGTAATTAGCGGAGATATTTGACTAAACTGGGAGGAGGTCATTTGCCGCAGGCGAATCAGTGGGAACTTTCCCTCTAAATTGATATAAAAAACCCGGTTACCTCTTTGAGCTGTATTAATAGCAAATTGTATGGCAAGTGTAGTCTTTCCAACCCCTCCTGGTCCAAAGATGTGAAGAATCTCACCTTCGCCAAGCCCACCCTCCAATGCTTCATCCAAAGAAAGAACCCCAGATGGGATTAGATTTCGTTTAGGCATAGTAGTGATCACATTTAATGAATTCAATGAATTTAATATTTTTAATAAACCTTTTAAAATTCTGTTAGCGAATAGAATTTTTTCAAATGAGTATAAAGTTCTCCATCAGCATCGTTTGACCCCTTTAAGTTTTCATTTATCCAACTAGGAAGTAAACGTCTGCACAAAGAAGTAGCATACCGATCGTCTAAAAATACTATTACCCCCTTGTCTTCAAGCCTTCGAACAGAACGTCCTGCAGCTTGTGAAGCACGTCGCATTGCTGGTAATTGATATCCATATAATCGACCTTTTTGAGGGAAGTGCTGTTCGAAATAATCAATTCTAACGGTTTCCTTTGGACTGGGTTTCGCATAGGGAACCCCGACGATTACTACTGTCTCCATTTCTTGACCCGGATAATCCTCTCCTTCACTATTTCGTCCACCTAGAACACCAAGAAGAACGGCTCCATCTTTGGCCCTTCTCTTAAACTTTCGAACCAGTGAATCGTTTTGAGCAGAAGACATCTTGGGCCTTTCAATAAACAGTTCCCGATTGAGTAATTTCTCCAAACCTGTAGCAAGAAGGGATTGTATCACAGCATATGACGGAACAAAGATCCCAACATTATGAGGAGTTGCTTGACAGACCTCTAGAATACGACTGTTAATTTTTTCAAACATTGTAGGAGTTCGGTATCTCATCAAAGTGGTAACTCCTTGACTAACTATTGGAAGAATCTGATCACAAGTAAATGGAGAAGGCAAATTCAATACCCGTGAATTTGCTGGTAAACCAACTAAGTCAATATGCGCGCTGATTGGTTCCAAGGTACCTGATAAATGAACGGAAGCATGACATGAATTTAACACAGAGGCCGTTGAAGTTCTTGGATCTAATGCAACTATTTCAATACTAGCTGAGGATTTATTATTGACAGTTCGATTCACAAAATAAGCAGCATCAGTTCTTTGAAGAAAATAACACCAACGAGTAAAAAATTGTGCCACAGAATGAATGTAACTTATGGGTGGCTTTCCTTCTCCTATTAATTTACTTAATATCCTGTCACCGATCTTAACCATAGTGTTTGAAAAATTCTCAAAATCATCAATGCCTAGAACCTCGCAAATTTGCGCAGTCAATTGTATAGGATCAAATTGTATCTCCTGCCCAGCGTTATCATCGATAATTTGCTGCAATATATTTTCAAACACTTGATAGAATTTACTAAGTCTCAATAGCGCATATTGATTTGCTTCTTTCTTTGATTGACGGATTGAATAGAAAGACAATTTAGCTGATGCCAATTCAACAGCAATACGAGGTAAATTGTGAGCCTCATCAAGAAGTAAGACTGTATGAGAAATGGAATGACCAAAGGCATCGAAAAATAGTGCATTGATATACGGATCAAAAATTTGAAAATAAGTCGTGGCCACAACGGTCATTAATGGTAATAGGCGCTTTGAAAGTTCATAGGGGCAAACTCTTTCTAACTTACATTTCTCGCGAAGTTCTAATCCTGTAAGTGGAGTTTGATAAAATGTTCGTAGATAGTCTTTATCATTCTTTATTTTCTTCATGAAATTTCGATAGTACTCACATCGCCCCGAACGTTTTAGTTGACTACAAATAAACATTGCAAGTTGCGCGTTCTTCGCATATCTGTGAACTACTTGATTCAAACATGAAGAAGCACGTCCTCGAAGGACTACCCCGTTGAATCCTGTTGATTCGGAAATAGGTCGGAGCTCCTGCATAACACGGTCAAGCTGCTTATGTGTTCGGGCAACATATAGAATACCAAATCTTTTCTTTTCTAGTAGAGTCAGGACCCCTGATATGGCTGCAATAGTTTTCCCAAATCCATTCGCTGCTTCAACACAAAGGTGATTTCCCAGAGCAACTTCTTCTTGAATTGAATGGATAAGGGAGAGCTGACCAGGTCTTGGCACCGCATATGGAAAGTAGTTTTCAATGTGTTTTGAACCCATTATCCTAATCCTCACCATCTGAATATCCTAGAAGGATAAAAACCTCATTTAATTAGCAAGGGTATTCATTAATTCATTGAATTCAATGAAATTCTTAGATTAACGGTTTCTAATTCTACAATAAAAAATGCGAGATAAGAAAACGAGCCTCTAATAAATCTCTCTTTAAATCGATCCAAGAAAAAGGGGTAGGCATGCCTACTCCCCATCATTGTGTTCTAATCCATAGAATGAAATGTGTCGCTAGCCAGGTTCTTAATGGTATTGAGTGCCATTCGGCTCTGAACCAGATGTCAGGGATGTGAGGGAATTCCATGTTACTTACACTTCTCGGTATTTTCGGGATGCGTAGATTCCAACTGAAGCACCGCAATCATTTTATTATTATCAACTTGAGCCTACTAGCTTTAGCAACCATGGAAACAACGATAACCCTCTGGCAACCTGACTATTTCTATGGGGTCCCCAATATACTCCAGTGGATAATTTCCATATTAGGAGGGAAATTTGCTGTATTGGCTGCCTTTCCTTTTTCTGTAAAAATCTTCTTTTCTGCGTTTTGGTTAGAATGGGGGGAATACCATCTTTTCATTTACCTCGGTAACCTGCCAATTATTAACCTGCAGTCCCCCACAGTGCCAGTCGGGGGGGTCGAACGATTACTCTGGATGCTACGCATTCGAATACTCGCCTTTCCCATCGTGTTCCTGCTAAACCTAACCTTCTTTCCAATCTATATTCTTATACAATACGGCATCCATCAACTCCAATCAAGGGAATCGAGTAAAATGACTTATCATTATAATAACTAACAAAATTAGAAGTGGTTACGCTCCACACAATCGGATACGTTACACAAAGATAACGGGGAAAGAACTGCTTCTATTTTAATGGAGAATTAAATACTGGTTCCTTTGGAATTGATTTGACAACATTGTTGATAACCAAATACAACAGTTTTTAAGAGTCTGTTCTTTACGTATACAAAATTGTATCCATGGAGATGATGATTTGCCAAGAAAGAACGAAATCGAGGAGACCCGTTCTTGGGCGCGTAGAATGCTAGAAGACCCGATTACCAAATTATTAGCAGAAAATAGTCAGTTATCTCAGGTTCAACTTGAAACCCTGGTACTCGATTATCTTCTGGATGGATTTGGGGGAAAACGCATCGACTATCAAACGAAAGCATCCTTGAGAGGCCAAAAAGCAACCAAGGTAAAGCAGGGTGGTGTTAGTAGAGGAGCTTTCAACCGTTCACTTGCTCAAGCAAGACGAAATGTTACGAGGTCCGTTTTTACATTAGTTCTTCTTGGTTACCTAGGGTTATTTGATACCCCAGCGCTAATGCGATACCAAGATCTTGCAGAAGATATTCGAAGCTATGCACGTGAATATGATATTGTTGCAACAAATAAAGAAAAACCAACTCAAACTCATCTTAACACCCTTAAACAAACACAGGAACGCATTTTACAGCTTATTGAAGCTCTCGCTCAACCTATAGCCCTCAAACCAGAATGAAACCTTTCAATGAATTCATTGAAAATCTTAATATTTTGAAGATTATGATACTTGATCAATAATGTGTTTTCCCGTAGCTGTGATTATTAACTCATCTTGATTCTTCTGAAGATAATCCTTATTGAGTAGGTAGTTAATAGCTCGGCCAGAATATTCCAGAGAGAACCCAGCATTAGAAAGGTCGGATTGGTTGATGCTTCCTCCCTTTTTCTGAATTTGAAATAGAACAGAAAGATATCCGTAATTAATAATGAGCTTGCTGGTCATGTCAATGTCCTCGTCATATTTCATTGGCCAGAGCGAAGTTGGTAACCAACCAGTAAAAGTGTAAAATATCACTTCGTTGAATGAGCGGAGTAGATTGATAATTTCATCCTCTGATCCAGGAGGAACAGCTAAAACACTTTTTCCTAATTTTATGTGAGGTATTTGATCTAACACACCGGGATAGTGATAGTTTCGAACAATGATTTCTCCATTTTTTAATTGCTGTTTGATTTGTTGACTGTGACCATACAATTCCCTGAAGAACCGGGTTTTCCGAGACTGACTCACTCCCTTTTGGTGTTTAAAATCAAAAGAAATAACACTGACATGCTTCAAATCATCAGACATCGAATTTGTAACCTCAAGATATTGGTATAAGACAAATTATACCAGAACCCCCTCTAAAATTAGTAACGACTTAGAGTAACTAGACTAGTTCAATATCTTCATTAATTTTAATGAAGTTTATGAGTTTATAAAGGATGAGGGTTAGCTTTCGCGTTGTAACTTCTTGTAAACATCAGGGAAATCGGATTTCAGTTTCTCTTCTAACGCTTCAGCTATGAAACGAGACTTACCACCGAACCCTGCGTATTGTCCTTGCCCTGATTTTGTTGCTGCTAATGCTACGAAATCCAAAGCAGCTTTAATCCAAGCAGGAACACTTGCACTGATTGTTCGACGCCCTTCGTATTCGCTTTCAATACGTAACCGCTTTAACCCAGAGTCGCCAACTCTTGTTGAAAGTTCCTCTAGCTCAATCTCTTTTGTTTCTGTTGATTGGGGTTTTTCCTGGGATTTGGATTTTGACTCCTTTTCCTTTTTCATTCGTTCTCTAATTAAGTCAGTAGCTGACATTTTTTTCACCTTAGACAAATGTGGATCCTTTCGTCCAAAGCTCAGTGGCCTGTATCTGACCTGCTTCTGGACTATAGATTAGACCTTGTTTTTCGAATAAGTCGAAATCTTCTAACACGCTTTCCCATGAACGCTCTTGACTTTGGAGCCATGATTCAATATCGTCAAGAGTACGGGGAAAAGATAAGAATTCCAAAAGGGTAGTTTGAAAATTGTTAAACTCCGCTCTCGCTCGTGTTACTTCTTTTTGGGCAAACTGCTGAATGTATTCAGCATTAATATGATATGCTGATAAGACCTGATCAAATGTGTAACCGTCATTAACCAGAACCTCAGCGCCACGAATCGCATCTTGAAGAGATCTCAAGAGGAGTTCGAGCATAATTCCAGGATTGCCACCAGAGAAATTATAAATCGCTTCTAATGCCTCTCCTGTGAATGGGGTTAGAATTGCCTTAATTTTTGAGGAGTTTAGATCAATACTCTCTTCTGGGTCCTTACTAATTTGATCAATTGACCCCTTGAGATAGGCGAGTCTCCAAAGTAATACCTTCATCGCGCTGATTTTTTTCATTCTACGCATATCATAGATCTCAACAAACCGTCGTCGAATTGCGGATTTATTTCCATGACCTAATGTTTCTCCAACTGAGGAAAGAAGTTCAAGTGTTTTAACAGCACTTTCCCCAATACGCGTAATTATCGCAAGAGCCAAAACAAGGTAACGCCGACCATCCTTGGTCTTATCATTTACCATTCGTAGAAGAGTGTCGACAATACGTACACGATTATCTGGCCTTTGCCGTTCTAATTGTCGAAACTCGTCTATCAACAAGACATACGAGGTTCCATTCTCTTCAGCATCAGTTCTCAAAGCCAATAATAGACGGGAAAGGCGTTTTGCTATTGATCCACTTCTAACTACCCTAACGCCTACTTTGTCGATTAAGAATTCACGAACGGTCTTTTCACCTATGTTAGCGTGAACAAGATCGTCTATCAACGCGTCAGCCGAGCTGACTCCTTCAAGACGAATCGCACGAATGTTGGGTAGACGATTCAAGGACTGCTGAATCATCTCTAAGAAAGTTGTTTTGCCTGCACCTAGGGGACCAGAGACCACTACGCTAGCAGTTTGGTTTCGAAGATAGTTGACCGCACGTTTAATCGCTAGGGCTTCTTCTTCAGGGACCACGTACAAATCCTCTGAGTCTATACCAAAGAGTTCAATCCGTTCATTTTTGAATCCCCACTTTGAAAGCATTTGCTGATCAAATCTTTGTGTTTGCTCGACTAATTTATCAAGTTCACTCAGACAAAACACACCCAATATTAACTTCAGAGAAGGTTATTCGATAATAAATAATTATTGATTGTATTTAAGATATAAAATTTAATTATTATATTAAATTCATTGAATTTAATGAGTTTTCGCTTCAATTATTTTTTTGTGAATGCAATGATATCGATTTTTGTAATTATCCCCACAGGCCTATTTTGGTCTAGAACCAAGAGTGCCTCAATTCCAGACGCAATTTTAGAAAGGGCTAATTCAGAAGTATCCTTAACGTCAATTGTTGGAAATGGAGGTTCCATGATCTCTCTAACAGAAAGCCCAAACACTTTCTGTGATTCGATAGTCATTAATTGTCGGATTATTGCGCCTTCGCTAATCGATCCAACTGCATTATTTCCCTTTATAACAGGAAGCTGTGAGATTCCATGACGCCTCATTAGGATTACGGCGCGTCTTACTTTGTCCTCAGGAGCAACCCATATTAGTGGATTTAATTTCGAAGAATGGCCTTTCCATCGTATTAAATCTCCAATTGTTAAATGAACTTTCTCTTGTTTCTTAATAACTTTGAGAATACGTTTGAGAGTGATTATACTAGGATTCACTTGACCTTTTTCAATACGGGCAACTAATGACTGACTAATACCTACCTCATCAGCTAGCTCTGCTTGAGTTAGTCCCACTTTTCTTCTAAGCTCTTGCAATTCCTCTGGTGTGGGTACGCGAAAATCAGACACAGATAATACACCGTCTTTAGGTACTATAGGTAATAACTCCAAAAGAATTAATACTCTGCTGGAATCGGTGAAGAATGGAGATGACACCGTGACAAAAATCCAACAAGCTGAAATTCGAGTCGTCGGTGTCGTTCAAGGAATAGGTTTTCGACCATTCATTTATGCACAAGCTGTTAACCGGGGATTAAGCGGCTATGTTTTAAACACGGGAAATTCTGCAGTCCGAATAGTGGTTGAGGGGGAAAAACAGAAAATCATTGAATTCATTAAATCCATTGAAAATGACAAACCATACTTAGCGGTTATTGACAGCATACAGACAATCTGGAAGCCCTCAAAGAAACAATTCCCAGATTTTCAGATTCGCCATTCCAAGAATGAAAAGAAGGCAGGTGGATCTGTTATTCCCCCAGATATCTCTGTATGTCATGATTGTATTGATGATATGAATGACCCCCAATCACGTCATTACCAGTACCCTATGACTTGTTGCGCCATTTGTGGTCCTCGTTATACAACAGTAACAGACACTCCATATGACCGTGAACGAACCACAATGAATGATTTCCCCCTATGCGAAGATTGCGATTCTGAGTACAATGACCCTTTAAATCGGCGATATAACGCTCAAACTATATGCTGTCCAGTTTGTGGACCTACTTTTCAATTATTCACAGCAGACGGTTCAGTAATTGGATGTGGTGATCCCTTTCTCGAAACGGTAAAATTATTGAATGAAGGAGCCATTGTAGCAATCAAGGGATTAGGAGGGATTCATCTTGCAGTCCGTGCGACGCTAGATGCCCAAGTGCAACGATTACGTAAATTACGAAACAAACCTCACAAACCCTTTGCCATAATGTCTAAGGACCTTGATATGGTTAGACAATATGCCTCTGTCAATACTACAGAAGAACGACTACTTATTTCATGGAGACGCCCAATCGTTGTTTTAAATCAACAAACTCCATTCCCACTTTCTCCTTCTCTAGCACCGAATTTAGATACAATCGGTGTGATGCTTCCCTACTCAGGAATTTACCTCAGGCTATTTGAAGGATTACAGGATCTTGCACTGGTTATGACAAGTGCAAATCCAGTAGGGCTACCCACCATTATTCACGAATCAACATTCCAAAGAAATTTCATGAAGATGGCAGATTATTTTCTTAGCCATAATCGAGCCATCTATCAACGCTGTGACGATTCAGTTATAATACCGATATTCAACCAAGAACTCATTATCCGTCGTTCAAGAGGATACACACCTGAGCCCATAGACACAGCTGATGGTGGCCCAACGATTCTTTCTTTGGGTGCTTTAGAAAAGAACACCGGAGCTATTTACCATAGGCGACGAATCTATCTTACTCAACATATTGGAGATGTAGATACTGTTGAAGCCTTGAAATACCTTCAGGAAAGCTTATCACATCTGCAACGACTGCTCCGAGTTTCTGATTTCGAAGCTGTTGCTTGTGATTTGCACCCTGATTTCCTAACTACCCAATATGGTAACGAATTGTCAAGAGATCACGAAATTCCACTCATTCAAGTACAACACCATCATGCTCATCTTGCTTCCCTTCTAGCAGATTTCAAGCTTCCATCCGACGAAAAAATCGTAGCCATCTGTTGCGATGGAGCTGGTTATGGCCCTGATAATACTATTTGGGGCGGGGAGATTCTCGTTGGTAACGCCCAAGACTATGCTCGTTCAGGTTTTCTCGAACCACAAATCATGCCTGGGGGAGATCTGGCTGCACAATATCCGTTTCGTATGTTACTGGGCATACTTTCTAAGAAATACGCGCACACCGAGTTATATGATCTCTTTGAGGGGGAATCCAGAACAGCCTTACCTCAAGGTCCAAATGAGCTCAAAGTAATTCTTGCCCAAATCCAGCAGGAAATCAATACACCATTAACTTCGAGCACTGGTCGATTATTGGATTCACTTGCAGCCTTACTAGGAGTTTCTTATCAGAGAACCTATGAGGGAGAGCCAGCTATCCACTTTGAAGCCTTTGCCAACAGAGGTAACTCTAAGATACGGTTACAAACACCTATTGAACAGAAAGGAGAAAAAAGAATTCTAAAAACAGGTATCTTGGTAGACCAAGTATTGAAACATCGTGATAGATACAAAGGTCCCGATTTAGCGTTGGCAGCACACCATAGCATTGCTCAGGCATTAGCACAAGCGGCTATTGGCGCGGCTAATTCTCAAGGGATATCCAAGATTGGATTTTCTGGAGGAGTTGCCTTTAATAAAATTTTGACACGAAGCATTAAATCAGAAATCGAAAAAGAAGGAATGGAATTTCTTATTCATCGAAACATTCCTCCAGGTGACGCAGGAACCTCCGCGGGGCAATCTCTTGTTGCTCGTGCAAAAATCAATTGATTTTATTCAAATCAAAATGATTGATGAATTGATTAACAATGAGCTCATTTATTTCATTGAATTCAATAATGTTCCAGTGGAAATCATCCACAACTAATATAAATACCCGATATTTATCTAGACGCAGAGTTGTAGTATTATGGCCGC
>JBHLPR010000036.1:0-20844 GCA_048939245.1 Promethearchaeota archaeon
GGTAAACATCTAATACTTCAACTCCGCGATGAAATCAGACAACGAATGGGAGACCAATATACCGACAAGTTCTTTCATGACACAGTGGCTGCGAATGGTAACCTGCCAGTTTCCTTACTTAGAAAGGTATTTGATCAAAAACTTGCTTCGTGATTCACTGAGGATTACCAAATACCAGGGAAGAGCCGCCTTGAAGTGTGTTCTACATATTCGCCGTATCCATCAAGGTCATTTCGAAGCATTTGATCTTCCTTGTATGTTCGATAAATAAAGGAAAAGCTCATGATAATCCCTAATAGAAAGGCCCACCACGAGTTAAGAAGCAAGGGTGAACCCAGATAATAGAAAATTTGACCGAGGTATCCAGGATGCCTGACCCAGCGATAGGGTCCTTTTGAGATGACCTGATGATCACGCTCATTTTGAATTTTCATCACACCATGAAAGAAGGGATTTGAAACCATCGCCCACCCGAATAGTATCTCTCCAATTACGACCAACCCAAATCCGATAAGCACTAACCAGAAGGGGACAGCAAACAGCAGAACAACCCAGGTGTCAAAGAAGCCTTGATAATCGAGCCCGGCAAAGATAGGTATCAGAACTAGTAAGATAGTGAAAATCGCTAAGAAGATCTTATCATAACGGTGCATGGTGGCTTCTCGCATGGCACGTCGTGGGGCTCCACGAATGTTGAGAAGCCCTGGATTTTTGGTTACCATGGCAACCATGAAAACCACCGAGAAAATGAGCAAGAAAAAGAGATAGATCCAGGCATTGAGCCAGAGCCGGAACCCCGCTGAAACCCAGAGAAGTAGCCCAATAAACCCTACAATGACGAATTCGCGAACTATGCTGCTTATTCCGTATCTATTTAGGGATTCAGAAGTCGTGGCCTGCATTGAGATAAATCACCTCTTGTTAACTGTCCTTCTGTTTCTTCCTCAGAGGAGGAAGAAGACGCCCAGTTCGATGCATGTAATCTCGGTATTCGTCACCAAACTGGGAAAGAAGCATCGCTTCTTCTTTGGGGATACGACTAATAATATAGAATAACATCAACAGCCACACGAAGAAAAAGAGGATATTCGCAGAAATTAGAAACCATGAAAGGAAATAGAAGATATGAACAGTATACATGGGATGTCGAACCCACTGATACGGACCCTCTGTGACAAGATGATGTTCTTCTTGAATGGTTAATGACGGAGAGAACCCCCGATCTAACGATGCTTGTACCCACCCGAGAAAAACTAGCGAAATAAATCCGATGATGACGCCAAGCCAACGCACCCAATCAGGTAAGAGAAACACTAACCAAGGGAAGAGAGGCATAAAGAAGATATAGACAACGACTGCGAAAAGCATGAACAGCATTTGTAACATCAGCAACGTGAAACTGAGACGCCCTTCATGTTCGATGGCGGATCGTACACGTTCACCTCGTGGTTTTTCCAAATCAGGGGATCGTCGACCATAGTAGCCACGAATAGCCATCCCAACTATGAAGATGACTAAGAAGAATATGAGAAATAGGAAGTCGCCGTTCATGGTTATTGCCCCAGGATAGCTTGAGAGCATTGCTTGCATCTTTATACCTTCCGGTTAGTTTATTGACTGACTGGTCAGTTACTTTTATATACTAGAAATTCATTTTGAAACAGATACTCGGTGAGAACAATGCCACGCGTATTACAAGACTACAAGATACGTGCTAAGAAACGAATCGTCGAAGCAGCAATCACCGTCTTTGCGAAGAAAGGCTACCATAAAGCGAAGATGTCAGATATTGCCAAGGAAGTGGGCGTGAGTAAAGGAACACTCTATCAATATTTCAAGAGCAAAAAAGAGCTGTTTGAAGCAGTCGTCCAGATTCCTTTCCGGAAAATCCGAGAAGCCCCGCTTTCAGAACTACTGGATTCTGGCAATCTATTAGATATCACATCTAACACCTTCTATGACAAACTCTGGAGTACCCCGCTCTTCTTTTCTGAGCCCGGCTGGCCTGCCAGTCTGATGTTTGAAATTGTGTCCGAAGCGTCACGAAATCCAGAACTTGCGAATTCACTTCAATCCATGTATGATGAAGCCCTTGCCTATCTTACAGCCTTCTTTAATGATCAGAAAGAGAAAGGTGTAATTCAACGTGACGTGAATACGAATAATCTAGCCTTAGGCTTGATTGCGCTACAAGATGGATTACAGGGCTATGAGTTGTTTGGGATGGAGCACTCCGAAACCGGAAAAGCCTGGTCAGAAATTTCCAACATTTTGCTCCGTGGAGTCATGGCCAACGATAAGTCTGCAGAAGAGTATAAAGATAATAAGTAACCTTAGTCACCCTCTCTTTAGATTATACAAGAGAAGGTGTCTGTGTGATGAAAGGCGAAATCCTGAAAAACTACATTAATGGTCGCTGGGTGGAACCCAAATCAAAGGAAACCCGAGACGTCATCAATCCAGTAACCGGTGAGTTACTCGCGAAGGTGCCCATGTCCACTGCTGAAGAAACCCAAGCAGCCATTGCCGCAGCCAAAGCCGCATTCTGGCGATGGAGATCAACTCCAGCGCAAACACGAATCCGTTATCTTTTCCAGTTTCGTGATGCGATAGAAGAGAATTTTGAAGACTTGTCTAGAACCATTACTATTGAACATGGTAAAATCCTCGATGAGGCTCGCGGAGAGTTCCGTCGGACTATTGAAAATGTCGAAGCGGGGGCGGCTATTCCGCACCTTCAGATGGGATATAATTTCGAGGATATTTCGAGCGGCATCGACGAGATGTTGATTAAACAACCCTTGGGCGTATTTTTCTGCGTAGCGCCATTTAATTTTCCTGGAATGGTGCCTGGCTGGTTTTGGCCTTATGCAGTTGCCTGCGGAAACACGTACATTGTGAAACCCTCTGATCTCAAGCCAATTAGCCAAGTCAGGCAATTTGAACTCATTGACGAAATTGGATTTCCCAAGGGCGTCATGAACCTCGTGCTTGGAGGACCGACCGCAGTCAACACTTTAATCGAAAGCCCTGATACGGTGGGCATGTCTTTTGTGGGATCGACCAAGGTTGGTCGCCTCTTATACAAGAAATGTGGTGAACATGGAAAACGCACCCAAGTCCAAGCTGGTGCAAAGAATCACCTAACAATCATGCCCGATGCCAACATCGAACGAACAGTACCAAATCTAATGAGTTCGTTTTTTGGGAACACGGGTCAGCGGTGCTTGAGTGGAGCAGTCTTACTTGCCGTCGGGGACATCTACGAGCCAATCAAAAAAGCAGTCGTTGAAGCAGCCAAACGCTTAGTGGTAGGCAACGGTCTTGACGAAGGCACCCACATGGGACCTCTAGCAACCAAGGCAGGCCTTGATCGCGTACTCAAGTATATTGAATTGGGAATCAAAGAAGGAGCCAAACTCATCCTTGATGGTCGAAAAGTCAAGGTACCTGATTATCCCAAGGGCTTGTTTCTTGGTCCATCGATCTTTGACAAAGTGACTCCCGATATGACCATTGCCAAAGAAGAAATCTTTGGACCCGTGATGTCGATCATCCATGTCAAAGACTTAGATGAAGCCATCGACATCATTCATCGCAATCCCCACGGAAACGCGTCATCGATATTTACTTCAAGCGGAAAGTGGGCTCGCAAATACCAATACCGGGTTCGAGCTGGAAACATCGGAATCAATATCGGCGTTGTGGCCCCAATTGCCTCATTTCCATTTTCAGGAATGAAGGATTCCTTCTTTGGCGATCTCCACGGGCAGGGCCGAGATGCCATAGACTTTTTCACGGAGAACAAAGTCGTAATCACCCGATGGTTCTAGTAAAAATGAAACTGAGGGAAGAACATGGAATTGGGGACAACCAGTGCGATTATCACATTTGCAATCAAGCTAAATGAACAATCTCAAGTCATCTACAATCAAGTCATGGAAGCGTCTGATAATATGCAACTCCTTGAAGCAATACACGCTATGCAAAAACGCCAATCGAAGCGCACAAAACGATTGCATCGATTTCGGCGTGAACTTGTCACGGAAATGATTCTGGAGCCAATCCATGGATTCAATCGTGAAGATTTTTCAATCGACATGAAAATCAGTCCGGATATGACGGTCGCTGAGCTAGTGTCAGTCCTACTTATGAATGAGGAGAACATGAAGAACTACCTCACGACAGCGGCTGAGAAACTTGATTTTCTGCCTGAGCTTAGTGATCAACTTCAAATGTTAAGTGATGACCTAGAAAACAATATCCAATTACTCAAAGGATTCCAATAACCTCGATGTTCAAGCAAACAGGGTAATAAGTCTAGTCGAAGTTTAATCGTGTACTTCTAATTTGGGCTGTGTCAACATTTAGGCTCTGCTGGATATAATCCTCGATTTTCTCAACATCAAAGAATTTACAAGACCACAAATCAAGAAATAACTCCATGGCATTTGGAAAAGTGTGTACTGCGATATGGGAATAATCAATGATGGCAAATCCTGTTAGCCCTGGATTGTGTTCCTTTCCTTCAACCACTACTGGACCATGCAGAATCTCCATCTCACTTAAGCTTGCGACATCCCGAATTAATGTCTCCACAAACTGACGATTAGTCATTTTTGTGTTGGGACAACCTTCGACTTTCAGTATCAGTTGGAAGTGGTTCGTTGAGAAAACAACGAGTCTAACCCGTATCCCCGCCCCATAAAATTTCCTCAAACATCCAAACATCCTGTGAATTACCTAGTCTTGTCGAAGGTAAAAAAGAGAAAAAGGCGCGGGTACTCCCCGCGCAGAAATGTAAAGCAATTAAGGGAGTCTTCGTTTGCGTCGTCGGACGAACATGATTGTGCCTGTACTAAGAAGGAGTCCGAGTGCAACAGCCGCTATGGGAAAGCCTGGAATCCCTCCTGGTCCGATAGATATGGTGATGGAAAATGTGTCAGAGTTCCCTGAAGGATCAAATGCCGTGATATCAAGAGAATAATCTGTTGATGGGTTGAGCGGGAGTATGTTAGTGATGCTAATACTCGTACTCGTGGAGGATTCGACGGTGAAGTTGAAGTTGGTGGTATCCGACAGGGTCCAGTGATCAATGCCGTCGAGGTCCGTAGCTTCGATGATAACACCCGTAACTGGTACGCCGTAGTCAAAATACCACTCGGTCTGTGTGGTGGTGATTTCAGGGTCCGTTGTGTCTTCTACTGCAACAGTGAAGCTTGCGCTTTGAATGTATCCAAGTGTGTCATTGACTGATACTTGGAGTCCGTAGACACCTACTGCGAGAGCAATAGTGTTCGTGATAAGACCAGAGTTATCAATGGCAAAAGTCGTAGTATCGTTGATCCACCAGGTGTCAAGTCCGGAGCGATCCGTGGCGTCTAAATTATAGCTCAGATCCTGTCCCAATTCAAGGGTTTGGTCTGTTGGTGTTTGCACCCAAGCGGGTGGTGCTGCGGCTTCGATGGTGATGGTGATATTGGCGTTGATGCGATTATCGAGTGTGTCATTCGCCCATAATTGCAGCCGATAGATGTTCACAGCTAAGGGTGTGCTATTGGTGATTAAGCCTGTTCCGTCGATCGCGAAAGTCGATGTGTCATTCAACCAGTATTCATCGATGCCAGTGAACGCCGATGCCGTGGTATCGTAGCTAAAAGCGGGTCCGAACTCTTGAATTCGGTTACTTGGTTCAGTAACCCACCAAATATCGGGGTCTGGCAGACGAAGCAACCAGATATCCTCAAGGCCGCCACCAAAACTCTCGGTTTGACCTGAAACAATAAACCCGCCACCAGTTACCTCATGTATTAGTAGACCATAGTCTTGTTGTGAACCACCGTAGGTATGGTGCCAATAGAGATTACCAGAAATATCTGTTCGGACAACCCAAAGATCTCTTTCAGGGGCGCCAAAACTAGTAGACCATCCAGCTAAGACAAATTCGCCATTACTCAGCTCATCGATACCAAAAAGTACGTCTTGAAGTGTGCCACCGAAGGTCTGATTCCAGAGGTGATTGCCTGTTGCATCTGTTCGTACAAACAGGGTATCACCATATGAATCAAAACTGCGTGTAATTGCTGCGAAGGCATAGCCCCCACCGCTGACCTCGATAATAGAAGTAGAAATCTCATTGCCAGACCACCCATAGGTTTGATTCCATTGATGGTTCCCAGAAGCATCTGTATGGACGAGCCAGCTATCTTGTCCTCCTGCACCAAAGCTAGTCGTTGTACATTGTAGGGTGAATCCCCCACCACTAGCTTCCACCATGTAATCAGCCCAGTCATCTTGTGGGCCACCGTAGGTTTGATTCCAGAGCTCATTTCCTGAGGAATCTGTCCGAATCAACCACGCATCACGGTTTCCTGGGCTGAATCTATCTGTTCCCGAAGGAATCGCGAAGCCACCAGCGCTTGCTTCAACTACAGCGTAGACTAAATTATCATCACCGGATCCACCAAAAGTAGTGTTCCAAAGATGATTTCCAGCAGCATCAACGCGAACCAGCCAGATATCATCACCACCGGCACCATAACTTTCCGTGACTCCGATTAGAGCGAAGCCACCTGTGCTCACCTCTACAAGGTTACGAGCGACGTCCCAGCCCGTTCCTCCGTAGGTTTGATTCCAGAGCTCATTTCCATTAGCATCGGTGCGGATTAACCAGAAATCTCTATGATTAATCGCACCCATATCCTTGGTTCCAAGTATCGCGTAGCCACCCCCACTGACTTCAATCACATAGGAACCTTCTTCCCGATTTGGTCCGCCAAACGTTTTGGTCCAGAGGGGATCGAGGGCACCGGGAAGTGGGGGTGAGTTGATAGACGGGTTGTGAATTGGTGTTGTTTCTGATTTCGCTGAGAGTTCATTCGAGGGTATTTGCGAGTAAGTAATAAATTGACTCGCAAAAAGAACGATGAAGAGTATTAGAAGAGAGAGTTGATTTTTTTTCATTTTAAAGTCCATCCCTTAAGCTTCCAAGGGAGTAGGGTCCATTATACATTATGTATATTATATATTCATAGGATTGAAAGATTGCTACTAAAATCCCATTACAAAGAGCTTTTTTACAGGACCATTGTACAGGTCCTCAAACCTGTCTTAACGTATAAAAGTGCGCACATCAGATAATTTGTGATGGTTGGTGAGTTGGGATTGAAAGAAGACGCGTTCCGGAAGTTTTTGAAACAGGGCGGAAGAAAGCCGCATACTGTTGATGGTGTGGTTAAAATTGTCCGTAGGTATGAAGCCTATCTTCAGAAATATGCGGACGGCAAGAATATTAACCAGACGACGCCCGAGGATTTGGAGAGGTATCTTGACTGGTTTGAAAAAGAAGAGAATACTCCAACTAATAGGCAATTGTGGGGAATTCGGTATTACTACCGGTTTTTAGGAAATCGCCTAATGACGCGCTACGCATCTGAATTGCGTGAGGAACGAACGGCCAAAACCCGGAAAGCCTTTCAGTTACGTGATTTCAAGGGAGTTAATCTTGACTGTGTTTCAAAGCTTGAGGAGGCAGGAATTCGTGATGTCGAACAGATGCGGAAACGTGGTGCTACTCCGGCGCAACGACATGAATTGACAGCAGAGCTGGGGGTTCCGGAAGAGGCTATTTTGGAATTGGTGAAGTTATCGGATTTAGCGCGTATCCCAGGGGTTAAGGCAATCCGTGCGCGGTTATACTATGATGCGGGTGTTGATACGTTGGAGAAAATGGCAAGATGGGATCCTGAAGCACTTCGATTGATGCTCATTGAGTTTGTGGAGAAAACCGGGTTTGATGGGATTGCTCCACTTCCGAAGGAGGCAGCAAATTCTGTGAAGGTTGCCAGTGAGCTTCCCAAAGTTGTTGAGTTTTAATTAAGAGTTAGGCGAGTTTGGCTTTTCGCCTTCGATACAGCAGAACTGCAGAGGTAATAATGACACTTGTTATGATGATGCCTCCTGCGGCTACAATGAGATAGATTGCCAATGGTGGGGGTTGGGAATTGAAGAAATCAGTAATAGGAAGTTTTCGATAGCTGAGGTTCCCGTCATCAGCAAAGGCATGGTATAAACTGAGCGCTTCAGTGTATCCGGAGCTTCCGGGTTGGACGGCAGCTAGCTCTGCGTCAAGGTTCAATGTAATGCCATTCGTGTAGTCTCGATCATACCACAGATGGATGTCCCGGGTTACACAGTCGAATACATTGCTGTATTTGGTGGCATAGGTTCCGTCTTGGTGTACCGCATCAAGGATATCGCGACAAGCATGAGGAGTAAGTGTAGATTCTGAAGAAATGCTAAGTAGCATGGTTATTGCTGTGCTGTAGCGCCAGCAGTCATAAACATCACGGGCGGGATCAGCGACATTGATATTCGCGGATACCAGACAAGGATTAGCCCCGATACGAGTAAATGCGAGCTCTTGGTTGGGACCTGCACTAATTACAACAGCATCACCGGTTGCATCAGCATAATGTAGTTGATAGTTCATCTGAGTTCCAAGTTGATGATTCTGAAACCAGGTAACCACGTCCTCTACTGTTGCACATTCCCAAAGCACCTGCGCCATGAGCGAACAATACACTGAATCTCGTTCAGGATGGGGATTTAATGAATACATGCTTAGCCCATTGCCATCCATACACAGTCCCTGGTCGTTCATTCCACCTTGTGGGTATCCGTCCACCAAATCATCATCATTATTATCAAACCCAAAAAAAACCGCCCCATAGGTGGAGTGGCTCGATGATGGTGTCCAAATAGTTTGAGCGGGGACAAACCAGAGATAAATTCCCCATAATCGGTAGTCCTCATTATTACCAAAAAACACCTTATTTCCACGTGTGATAGTGAAGATAGTACACGAATCACCAATATGAGGAGTCAAATTTCTAGAAAGTGAGGTGTTTGTAATTAATGAAGTGCTTCCGAGGCCAAATGCAAGAAGCCAAAGAACCAGGATGGTTAAACCAATCTTTCTGTAGTATGGATGAAAAAGGGCGAACTGCGACACCTTTGTTCACTTCGCATACCTAAAGAAATCAGATTTAAAATGATATGGGAGGAGCAAGGCGAGCAAGCAGGGGCGTTAACTATGAAAATAAAAAGAAGCGATGGTTAATCAATATGGAGGAATACATTGTGTCACTTCGAAATCACACAATAGCAATTGTTGCCATCGTAGTAGGCATCATTTTGATCTGCGTCGGCATTGCTGCCTTCTATCTTTTGAATCCTTTGATCGCGTCTATTGTTGGATCGGGGCTTATTGTACTGGGGGCTCTCATACTCATTGGGGGAATAGTAATTAGATATTTGGTTCGAGATGTGAAAGGAGTCAAGGCTGTTCCAACCTCTGAAGAAACCAAAGCAGAAGAAGGCGTTTTTGGCCCTGAAAAATTCGTTCCCGAAGTGTTGCTGCCCAAACCAGGAAGGAAACAATTACCCGTAAGTACCATTGAGGGAATTGGGGAAATCTATTCCAAGCAATTGGAGAAGGGTGGTATTCAATTCGTGGAAGATCTTGCTTTGACAACACCTGAAACCGTTGGTAGACTGACTGATGTCAAATTCGGGATTGCCCAAAAATGGATTGCCATGGCTCGATTGACCTGGTTAGACGATGTTTCCAATGAAGATGCGGAATGCATTGTCTTAGGAGCAAATATCACCAGTATTGAAGGACTAGCTGTCGCTAACCCGGACAAGCTTTATAGCAAAGTTTCAACAGCGGAAAAGTTCGGTCGGGTACAAGTCCCAGAAGGTTACACGATCACGAAAGACAAAGTGAAGAAATGGATTGAAAGTGCGAAGAAAGAACTGCCTGAATCGATGTGACTATCAGTTAATGGTGGCATATATCGGGGCTTTATGTAGATTTAAGGCACTGCATTCTTTTTTCAGACAAATTTGTTATGCTTCAGGTTTTACAGCTTTGACACTCCAACTAAGAGGTAGCAAATCACCATCTAGGTGCCATTCCCCTTGCTGGTTTTTCTTTGCAAGAGGGCAAGGTTTCCAGGGCAAATGGGGAAATTCTTGGATTTCGGTGATAACAAGTCCAGCTTGTATTAATGCATTGAGAACATCGCTAACCGTATGGTTCCACTCATAGCCTTTCGTATTCGTTAATTTCGCGTCGACATCCACATAGGTACCGTCTTCATCATAACTGAGTGGTTCTTTGGAGTGCCAGTAGGGATATTTAATTTGGAGCGTGTCGGGATGATCGTTATCAACAACCCAAAAGAACGGATGACCTTCAACTAGTAAGAACATACCACCAGGCTTCAAGAAGTGAGCGATGATATGGGCCCATGTCTTGATGTCGGCAAGCCAACAGAGTACTCCGAAACTCGTGAAGACAATGTCATATTCCCCTTCTAGCACGTCGGTGAGATCATAGATATTGCTACAGATGAAATTTGCATCAACTTCAACTTGCTGCGCGAGCGCCTGAGCGAATTCAATTGCCTTATCGCTAAAATCTACACCAGTTGCTTGTGCCCCAAGACGGGCTAGGCTAAGGGTGTCGAGTCCAAAGTGGCATTGTAGGTGAAGTAAGGATTTACCAGATAAATTGCCTAACGCGTCAAGTTCTACTTGGTGTAAGCTAGTGTTACCAGCAAGAAATCCTTTAAGATCATACTCATCAGACTTCGCATGAATAGCAACCAGTTCATTCCATCGTCGTTTATTTACTTCGTAATAGTCATCCATGGAGCTGCCGACCTCCGTAAACCTCGTAGAAATGTAAAAGTCAATTTATATGTACCGGAAGCAGCCCTGAACTATACGTAGTTAAGGGGCATCCCACTTTCCTACTTTCCGAAGTTTTTCAGCAATTTCTTTTCCATTTGTCTGGAGAATCATGTAATCAGTTTTTCCAACACGCGTAAGCGGGATTTCACCGGATTCTAAGATTTCAAAATGGCTGGGGCGTTTATACGCAGCAATGTCTTTCACTGCAATTTCCAATTCCTCAATTGATAGAGATTTGACACCTTTGGCTTTCTCGACAAAGGCCATGACGCCTTCAGTGAACACATCATGAGGAACCCCAACAACCGCGACGGTTCCGACTTTGCCCTTCATCGCTCGCTCAATTTGGTCCTCGACTTCGGTGGGAAAGACATTGTAGCCCTTCGGTTTAATGAGAAACTTGGAACGTCCCGCAAAATGGAGACCTTGATCATCATAAGAGCCTAAATCACCAGTGTAGCAGAAGCCATCGCTGGATACGGTTTTTTTAGTGCTTTCTTCATCCCCATAATAACCGAGGAACACTTGTGGACCAGAAAACGTAATCTCACCCACTTCACCTGCTGGTTTTTCATTTCCAGCTTTGCCATTGGCCGTCATCGGGTCACGGATTGAGATTGGACTGATAGGCAGATGATAACCAACGCTTGCAACAATGTCATCAACGGAAGCATCAGGGTTTGTATAGGTGATGAAGCCCGCACTTTCGGTTAATCCAAACCCCGAGCCGATTCGCGGGGCCATTGTGGCGAGTTGTTCTAAGAAAGGTTTAGTCACCGCTTGTCCAGCATATATCGCGAATTTCAGGCTAGATAGATCATAGTCTTGGTAATTGGGGAGCCGCCATTGCATAGCATAAAGTGCAGGGATTTGCCCGAGAACTGTGACTTTGTATTTTTGTACCGCATCGAGGGTCTTTTCTGCGTCAAAAACGTGGAGGATGATAGATGTCCCGCCTTGGTAGATAGTGGTTGCTAATTGTTCTGTGACACAGCCCACATGACTTGGTGGAAGATTGACACACATCACATCTTCAGGTAGCATGTCAAAGCCCACGGTTAAACCGATGTTTTGAACTAGGATATTCTCATGGTTGAGGGCTGCGGCTTTGGGATACCCTGTCGAACCGGTGGTGAAGATGATGAGGCAGGGATCATGTGTTTCAACGGCTTCTTGGGCCTTCTCGACGACTCCTGAGGAAAAAGATTTCATGAAAATCTCGGTGACATCCTTGGTGAAGCCCCCGATGCTAACAGCCCCATCCATAATCAGGTTTTCTTCTTGTTGGAATTGTACCCAGAAGTTGGTGGTCTTTTTATGCTTCTTCATCACTTCTGCGACTATTGGTCGAAAATCAATACGTTCGGTTTTCCCCAAGAAGAAATAGGCCTTGGGATGGATTTTATCGAAGTTGCGGATAATCTCTTGGGCTTTCAGGCGTAAATCCAGTGGCGCAAAGATCACTCCAATTCGGTAACAGGCATACATCAGGTAGATGTGTTCTTTCAGTAATGGAAGAGATGTGGCAACGATATCACCTTTTTTGAATCCGATATCGAGAAGTTTGGCAGCAAGTGCCTTGGAGGACATCATGAATTCGGTCCAGTTCACTTCTTTGCCAGTATCATATTCAATTAGTGCCCAGGCATCGCCTTTCTCCGCCGCATATTTGTCAACATAATCAAAGAGTCGGGGAAGCAACGTCTTATACCGTTGTTGAGCTTCTTCATCTTTTACAGAGTCGTGCAATTTCTCTCACCTATCAACCACAAAATGGGGAATAGTTCCTTATGGAGTGAAGAGATGCTAAATACCTTATTTTCCCAGTGCATTTTGATAATCTTCTAACAACTGATCAGGATTTCCCTTCAATTGATAGTCGATGTTGAATTGTTTTGCAATCTTTTTAATGGCTTGATCTTCTGATTTCCAATCATAAAAATCCGTTAAATGAGATTCCAGTTCTAATACTTCAGAATAGGTCAAATCTAGCGCATTGGATGCAGCCAATTTAATTCCCTTTATCACCGCAGTATTTTTTGTAGCAAATATCTTGGCGATTTCCTTTGCTCGTGTATTTATCATAGTGTGTTCAGTGATAATCTCATCGACAAGATTTGCTTGGAAACTCTCTTCCGCTGAGAGGGGTTCAGCCAGCATGAAGATGCGTTTTGTCCAAGAGGGACCACAGACTCGGGTAAAGATGGCCATGGCAGTTCCGCCAGGAAATACGGGGATGTTAATTTCTGGCATTCGGATGAATGCTTTTTCATGGATAAGGCGATAGTCCGCTGCGGCTGCAAAAAGACCGCCCATTCCCATAGCGCGTCCATTAATGGCGATTACTGTCGGTTTGCCATAGAACATTAGGGTGGCAATGTCACCAGCCGTGTTCGCGATGTTGACAATAGCCTGGGTCCCTAAGGGGGCAGCTGCAGTGATATCGATTCCTGTTGTGAAATCACGAGTACCTGCACCCGTCAAGATGATTGCCTTAATCGTTGGTTTTGATTGTGCTTCGAGGAAAGCCTGGCGGAGCGCTACAATGGTCAGAGGATCCAAACTATTCGCCCGATCTGGACGGTTTAGTGTAAGCACGAGGATGTGCTCGTCTTCTTGTTTTTGAAGACTCATGGTGTTTCTTCCCTCTGAAATCACTCCCATTTAATCCTCTCATTGCCCAAAGCGCGGAGCTCCATAGTCAATTCGCCCAAATGAAAAGTATTATGTCGCAGCAGATATTGTAATTTTTCCAGAATCGAAGAAAACCAGTGAAATCCATCCGTTTTTAGCAGCTTTTCATCGGAAACGCCTTTGAGATAACTTTCAATGTAATGTTCAATATCATCCAGGTAAACAAGCATATCACCTTTAACGACTTTTTCAGCTGCTTCTTTATGCGAAATTTTATCCCACCAATTCAATTCGCCAAGGCGAGCTCCCCATTGAAACCCTTCATGTGTATCACGGGCATAGAATTCAGCAGTTTCAATGATATGATAGACCCGCAGTGAATAGAACCATTCGGGATCAGTTTCAACACCTTGGGTCCAATCCGCATCTGGAATTACCTCGATGGCCTGTCGGGTCATCGTCCACATTGCCTGAAATTGGCGAGCTAAACCAAAAGCGAATGGGCTTTTGAAGTTGGTCTTGTTAAGTTTTGACATTATCATCCCTTGAAGAGTATTGGTATTCGAATTCTTTTAAATCTTGAAAGACAAGAACAGATCGGACGAATCCTCTATGTCGTTGAAAGGGCACTTATTAGCCATCTTGCTTCTTCCAGTCACTGTCATCCTTGGTGTTCCATTTCTTTTGCTCGTATTTTCCGTATGGATTGGAATTCCGTGGCTGTTTATCTACCCCATCACGTTTTGGACCTTCATTGTTGGGATCATCTTCATAGGATTTGGGGTATATGTTCTGTACAAAACCAACCGCGTTTTTGTCCAAGTGGGAAAAGGTACTCTTTCCCCATGGGCGCCTACCCAACGGTTTGTGGCAGTAGGACTTTATCGATATGTACGAAATCCAATGATAATTGGAGTGCTTCTCACTGTACTTGGAGAAGCAATTTTTGTTGGATCTACTCTCATCTTTCTGTGGTTTGTCTTGTTTTGGATGACGAATCATATCTGGTTTGTCCGATGGGAAGAACCCGACCTTGAACGACGCTTCGGTGATGTATATTGTGAATATAAGACCAATGTTCCACGATGGATTCCTCGTCGAACCCCTTGGAGCCCAGATAGTACTCGGAATGAGTAATTGTTGATAAACTGAAAATGAGCTAATTATTTCATCCAAATCGCGAATCTGACTCTAGTAGCAGAATAACAGGTCTAACCGCCAACATCTTCAGGCTTATGGATAGCGTCTGCCATTATTAGGTGTTCATCTGGTTCCTTTCGAGCTTGGGCAGGAACTTCAGCAGGAATAGGAAGATCAGGAATACCAGCTTCAGGAACTTCCGGTATTTCATCTGATACTTCACCGAGTATTTCTTCGATGGATTCATCTTTAGGAATTGGGTAAGAAAACCCTTTACGAATAAGCAGTGCTCCAGTCAAGGCTACAGCAGAAGCGATACCGAAGACTAGCGGAAAGCCAAAGATGGGTAGAAGTTGGCTGATAACGAATATCAAGGGAATCGAGAGAAGAAACGCGATTGTTGGTCGAAGACTATACATGCAATTCCGAATCCGATTCGGGAACACATCGAGCATGACCCGTCCGTTTAATACCTCAGTCATCCGACCAAGAAAATCGGTACCCACGAATAGCACCCAAATTAATGCAACGGGGAGGATCGATAGTATAGGTAATATCATGAATGGCACAGCTGTGAATGGAATAAACAAGGTGATAAACTGAGCAGCAGGTCCAGGCAATGGAAAGATCGCGGTAATAGCGACTAGACCCATGAAGAAGGCTATGCCGCCAAACTGGATGATGCGGAGTCGGGGAATCCACTTTACTGGATCAAACCGCTGAGACACAACACCACTTCGTTCCTGTCCAATTACCATAGGCGCAAACATGGAGGTTCGGAATGCAGACACGGCAACATCACTCAAGAGATAGCCGAAATATAATGGAAAAAGCAGAATCTCCCACCAGACGATTCCGATGGCCCACATCATCATTTCGCCTACCATAGTGAAAGTGACAAACTTTGAAGAGCCCATAAAGCGGATGCCATCTTTGAGAAGGCGACCGTATTCACGGAAGCCAGTTCGATCTCCTTCTGTCCTCCGTGCCCCTGGAAGATCGCGGATGAGGATAAGCGCCATCGCGGCGAGTACAACGAAAATAACCGCTTGGACTTGAAAGACCCAGCTACGCCCGAGAATGAAGGCAAGAATACTACCTGGGATGAGGACAATGGTAGAGATGAGCTGGAATAGCATCCCTGCGCGGGACCAGAAAACACCGTACTGTTTCCGATCTTTGTCGTTTGGCATCGCAACCCGGTAGTTGTTATCGAACCAGGCCGCCATCGCGCCACTTTCCTGTGAGGCGCCAAGACCCATGAGCGCATAGATAATGACAAAGACAAAGAATGGTACAACAATGATTGATACGGCATATGCTGTGAGCCAGAAGGCTATCGCATAGCAGATAAGAGCGGATGCAATAATCCAACGTTGTCCAATCCAATCACCGATACCACCTGTTGGATAATCCAAGAGGACTTGCACCACGATACGGATGATTACGAGAATGCCGACCATCGCCATTCCAAGAAGGTAGTCGCCACCACCAAGTACCGTGGCAATGGAGATCATCCAGAATGTGGTGGAAAGTTGGAAGGCAACGGACCAAGTGGAACCGAGCGTCATAACAATGAGGGCTAGCCTTGTTGCGGTGGGTGATGGCTCAGTGAATCCCAGCATTCGTTGGAAACGGCTCATTCTTTTCCACTACTTTCGCGTTTTTGTGTGTGGTGAGAAGCTATTTGGTTGAGTATATTAAAGGAAGACTCACCATGTGAGGTCACCTGTTGTGACTTGTCAATGGATGTTTGTCTTTCCCCTGTGTCGATTCGATGGTTCAAATCTGTTGAAATGAGTTCACCGAACGACCTATTTTTCTCAATTAGTGAGAATACGCTCTTGTTCTATGATATAAAGCTTTCCGTTTGGAAGAAGTATTTTATCACCCCAACCTCACATAGACCCTACACAGCAAAAAGCCCACTTGCTTAAATCTCGGTTATAGGGATGAACACAATGTCTGAAATGCATTCAAAAGAGGATTGCAGACACCAGGTTCGCCGAATGGGAAACCTCTTCGGCCGCCTCTATTATCATTTTGCTAACACCCTCGTCAATGAACTAGGACACCAAAAAGGCAAGGAACTAATCCTTAAGGCTGTGCATAGTTATGGGACGGAAAATGGTAAGGAGATTCGTGAGAAAGTATTAGCTCAGGGTCTCGATTTGACCATGGAGAACTTCTTCAAATTTCAGTCATTACCAGCACTCGGATGGGAAAGCAACGAGGAAGGCGTGACCTACTGTTCCTATGCTGAACCCTGGATTGCACGAGCTGAGCAAGAAATTGGGAAGCTATATTGTGAAGTTGATTTTGCGAAGATCAAGGCGTACAATCCTAAAATCCGTGTGAAACGAGTCACCACAATTCTAGATGGTGACCCTCACTGTTCTTACATTTTTGAAGAGGAATGAGCAATGCATGTACTAGGTATAGTTGGAAGTCCACGACGTGGTGGGAACACAGAGACACTGGTTGATGCAATATTAGAGGGAGCGAAAACAGAGGGAGCGCGCATTGAGAAAGTGGTACTAGATGAGCTTGACCTTCGACCATGCAAGGGATGTTTTGCGTGTTCGAAAACCCACAAATGTATTCAAGACGACGACATGAACGTGTTGGCTACAAAGATGCAAGAGAGCAACGTTTGGGTATTGGGTACACCTATCTATTGGTGGGGTCCCTCTGGACAATTCAAGATTTTCTTAGATCGATGGGTCAGTATAGCACGGACAATCTTCCGAGGAAAGAAGGTTATTTTGGCCATCCCGATGGGAGGAGGATCAGAGGCCTATGCTAGACACACTGTGGCGATTTTTGAAGATGTGTTTCAATACCTAAACATGGATCATCTGGGAACGATTCTTGCGCCAGGTTCAGACCAACGTGATGCGGTACGCAATGAACAGCAGTTGATGGACAAAGCGCACAGGATGGGTATAGAAACAGCTAAGAAGTCCTGACATAGCTTAGGGACCACTGGAGGATGCTCTGATGGCATCTCTATCACTGAGATTCACACTTGGCTGCAAGATTAACGACTTCAGACAATATTATGAATCCCTCAATATGAAACTGACCGACCTCGAAATTAAGATTATTGAGCAAGACCCGGAGCACCTAATCATTTGGCGAGAGAATAATCGGATTGTGGGCCATGCGCTCTGGCATGAAGCATCCACTGATGAACACCGAGAAGGCGATCCACGAGATGAAGAGGATAAAGCCTTGTTACGTCTGCTCTTCAAGGGAAAAAGAGAACTCGTGGAACTTCATGAAGTATGGCTGAAAAAAGAGCATCGGGGCAATGGATATGGCAAACAATTCTTTGTTTTCTTTGAAGACTTCATGCGAGGTAAACAGCATACGGAAATCGCATACTATGCGTATCACCCTGCAGCCCTTGCAACTTGTCGAAGCCGTGGATATGAAGAAGGCTGTTGTTTAGAACAACCTGGGTTTGAAGGAAGAATGGAGACAATGTATGTGTTTCGAATTTCCTTGTAATCTTTGAAGCTGATTAGCAATTTATGTTTATCAAACTTGTCGATGTAAGAATGCTTGATATTGAAATCATCAACTGCATTAGAGTCCTGGATTTCTGCTGTTCTTTACAAATAATGTTCAGTAGAATTAGGTCTAATGTTCAATTTTATCGAAACATATAAAAGGGAAACCGACACAACGAAGTCTCGCCGGGATTTTCTCATGAACAATACGGATACTGAAACAGCCTGGAACGTAACCGGAAAACTCGCTGAAGACCTTGCTGATGTCCTAGCAGCACTTGGAAACACAAAACGGTTACGCATTCTTTCAGCATTATTAATTCGTCCGCGGATATTCAGCGAACTTAAGGAGCTTACAAAACTAGGCAAAACCGCGTTATCTCATCATCTCGGATTACTTGCTAAGATGGAGATTATCAAACAGAAGGGACGGGGACGCTATGAAATTACTCCTGACGGGCATGCGTTTCTGACCGCGATAAGTTCCACATATCTCGATTCGAATCGATATGCGGGGCTGAAGTCGACGAGGACGAAACGGTATATTGAGAAAATCTATGCAGAACGCAAGGAAAAGGAGATCGAAGATTTGTTTGTACAAGTAGTGGAGCTCGAACCCATGCGCATCGCGAGCGTCAGGGCGTTTAGTGAATCCCCTGAAAATGATGCCTGGGAGAAGATGCGAGCATGGGCTGAGCCTCAAGGGTTGTTGGATGATTTGAATAAGCACCCAGTGTTCGGATTCAATAATCCAAATCCCTCTCCTGGGCAAAAGGAGTATGGGTATGAGTTCTGGATTCGGATAGGGGCGCACTTCAAGGGTGAAGGAGACATCGAAGCCAAGGATTATGATGGCGGGTTATTCGCTGTCACGACCTGTAATATCTGGGAGGACATGCAATCCGACTTTGGGAAAGAACATGGATTTCTGGAATCGTGGAAAAAACTCGTGGACTGGGTGATTCTCAGTGAAAAATACGAGATGGATGAATCCCGTCAAATTCTTGAGAAAGCACATGATCCGAATGCCACATTCAAAGAAATGGTCCTGGACTTGTATCAACCAATCAAAGAGATTCAGAAACCTTCGTAATAACTGTATGAAAGGAATGTAAAGGAAATGAACAAAAAAGATGTTCGAATTGTCAAGCTTGCGCCGATGCGGGTAGCAAGTGTTGTTGTGATTAGTGAAACGCCCGAACTTGAAGCCTGGGCGAAGCTCCGTGCTTGGGCGGAAAAGAAGGGATTGTTGGGCGATTTAGAACAGCACCCTGTCTTCGGGTTTAATGAACCGCCCCCTCAACCTGGGAAACGCGAATATGGTTACATGTTCTGGATTCGTGTGGGTGATGACATCGAATCCGATAATGTGGTTGAAGTAAAAGAGGTGGAGGGCGGCGAGTATGCTGTCACAACATGTGCGTTGAAAGAAGAATTAGACTCTGAATTCTTCAAAGAACATGGTGTCCTAGAATCTTGGTGGCGCTTAGATGAATGGGCAAAAGAGCACGGGTACAAATATAGGGGCCATCCAGGGCTCGAGAAACCACATGATCCAGATGCAGGTGCAGACCTCGTATTGGATCTATATTATCCTATAACAAAGTAAAGCACCCTAGATGACATTTACTGGCGTTGCAGGGGAGGTGGTAGTAAAATGGAAAAAATCTATTTACAGCAGCTTAATTTTGCCGAAGCGACAAAAGCAGATATTCCGGTTATGACGGATGTAATGACTCGCAGCTTTGATGATGATTCACGACGATTTCAAGGAAAACCGGAAGGTGGTCCTGATGGCTATAATGACGGTCGATTCTTTACACTGTGGATGCAAAAGGGAAGATGTTGGAAGATTTTATACGGAGAAAGAATAATTGGTGCATTCCTCATCTTTGAGAATTATCCGCAAAAGGGTTCGAATGTGCTTGGAACGATCTTTCTGGATCCTGAATTTCAGAATCAAGGGATTGGTTCCTTTGTAATGAATTATGTGCACCGGACGTTTCCTGCAAAGCGATGGGTGCTTGATACCCCAGAGTGGCACACGCGGAATCATCACTTTTACGAAAAACTAGGTTATCGGAAGGTAGGTGAACAGGAAGAACCCCATGCAGGTTTTAAGTTACGCATATACCAGAAAGAGATGAATGGGGTGGTGTCTGGGGGTGGGATGCAACCGCTCTTTCGGTGTCTAGTGATGTAACTGTTTTTTTCGATATTAGACTCCCTGATTGCATAGGGGATGCCCCTTGAAATCAGGGGGTCAACACTTTTCTCAGTAAATCTGTTAGACTCAAAGTTGAATGGATGAAGGAAGTTCTAAAAAAATCCTGCTTGCGGTTAACGCTTTGCTATTTTCTTATTTGATGACTTTACTTCATTGCTGTGACTAATGCTTGAAGTGCAGTTTTTTCTGCTTCGTAGACTTCATGGAAGCGCACGCTCAATTCTTCAAGAAGTGTTTGAAGCTCACGATCGGTGAGTGGGATTTCTTGGCTGAATGCCATTCGAATGTTTTGGATTTTCTTGCTGAGCGTGTTGAGAGAGTTAGATTGTGCGCTTCCATAGGCTTTGAAAGTATGATGCCAATTAAGAGCAGCTTGCCTGACTTGAATGAGTTCGGGAATATCGTCGTTGAGGGCTGTTGTGCCAATTTCGTCCCACATGATGCCGATATCTGAGAATTGGTGGGCAACAGGTTTGATTGCTGGTTTCGTTAGGATTTCGCTGGCCTCTTCGAGAAAATCTGCGTAGGAGGAACGGAGAGCACCGCCATCGCTATTGTGGAAGGCGA
>JBHLPR010000037.1:0-20784 GCA_048939245.1 Promethearchaeota archaeon
ATCACTTGGAAGGGAAATATTATACCAACCAGAAAGCCCTGTGGGCTTTAAGAACCCCGAGAGATTCCCCCAGACATATTGAATATTTGCGCCAGTAATGGGTTGTAAATTATTGTCGTGGAATTCCACAAGCACGGTGAAATTTTCACCCCATTCTACAAGGATTACCGGCGTATCGGATTCAAGGTACGCAGGCATAACGATTAGAGATACAGAAATAGTTCGAAGTTGTTCAATGACATTTGGATGACTTGCCGTGATATAGATCGTATATTGTCCAGCATCTAAACCTGAGGAATTAATCATCACAGTAAATGTATAGCCACTATCATAAGTCAGCGTAGCATTGCCTCCTGCCCAATTGAAGTAAACGGTGGCGTTTGGTAATGCTGCACCATATACGGTACTGAAATTAGCGGAAACTTGGAAGGAATCCCCAGCAACGACAGGAGACCCTGGTCCTTGGACTGTAAGAAGCGAATCAATCGGCAGAATATTGAGCATAATAATTCCGATGCTAGTTTGATAGTTAGGGAGATTACTCGCTTCAATAGTAACTAGATAAGTCCCCACGCTTTGATTAGCCAGGAATGTAATATTATACACTCCACTACCGATGAATACCAAATTCGAAGGGGTGAGTCCAGCCCAATAATATGTAACTTGTGTGTTGTTCATTAACCGATTATATTCGTCGGTGACTCGGACTGAGATATTAACCGCTGTTTGATACTCTGCGGTCCAAGGAGAAACGGATAAAACTTCTATATGCAGCGGTAAGGGATTAATTGTAAATTGAACATTTTGCTCACTTGTGTCGTAATTAGATTCAGAAAACCGGATAGTGAAATTGGCTAGCCCTATATCTTCAGCTGAACTGTTGATTTGTAATAAATAGGTGCCATCCATATATTTTTGAACGATTGACCAGGAAGCCCAGCTTAACCAGGCAGTTACGGAGCCTCCGAATAATACGATATCATTATCAATATCACGATATGTTGCATTGAGATAGAGGAAATCGCCCCAATATACGAAACTATCAAAGTCTAATTCCAATGTTGTTTGGATTGATCGAACGTACCCACTGATGGGAAGAGAGTGGTTTTGATAGTAAGGTGCAACATTAGACCAGGTAACGTTGATTGAGAATCGATACCAGACATTAGCCTGATCGAAGTTGTTGGTTAGAATTGTGATGAGATAACCATTATTTCCATTGTTAATCATTATGACAGTATAATTCAAGCTTAATGCAGGATGGGAGGTACAGGCAAGAGAAATGTGAACATTCCCTGTTACATTTTGGATTGCAGTTGTGGTATCAGTATCATTATAGAATATTGTAAAGGTAAGATTCGCCAGGTAAGGAATGGGTTGCGGAGGGACATACGAAACCTGAGTGTTACGACTACGTAAAGTAAATTCAACTGAAACTTGTTGCGATTCATAATGGGCAGAATTAAGAGTTATTATGACCATATGTGTGCCAACATCTCGACTAGTAGTGTTTAGTTCAACGAAGTAGGTTCCATTTTGGAAATCGTATATGGTGTAATAACCAAGATCCCAATTCGCAGTGAGAAGGGCCCCAATAACATAATCACCATGATCGGTATCTTGATAATCAATCTGGATCGTCAGATTTACGCCCCAAGCATGAGAGGAGACATATAATGGATCTGCATCTGTATCAGTTTGAACATCACGCAATGTAATTCTTACTTGGAGATTTTGGCTTGCATAATGAGACCAAGTAAGTGTGACTTGTGCGAGGTGTAACCCATTATCCCGACACGTAGTATTGAATTTTATTAGATATGTTCCGTTTCCATAAGAGTAGATTGAGTAATAACTAATATTCCAGTTAGTTGTAATTAGAGCATTACTGACATATGTGTCATGATCGATATCGAGATAATCTAATCGAACAGTGACATTATCGCCCCAAGGATGAGAAGGAAAGACGGTGTTTTCGGCTTCAAAGTCAGTTTGGATACTTCGGAGAATAAGATCAACTTGAAGATTTTGACTAAAATAATGTTCTAAAGAAACGGATATCCCAATCGAATGGCTTCCGATTTCTCGACATGTGGTATTTATTTCGATAAGATAAGTGCCGTTACCTAAATCATAGATGGAATAGTAGCTAGCATTCCAATCAGTTGTTAGGAGGGCTCCTGAGATGTATATACTGTGATCAAAATCCATGTAATCAATTTTAATTGTAACATTGTCTCCCCACGGATTTGATGGAATGTAGCCCGGATTAACTGTGTAGCCGGTTTGGATCTTGCGTAAAGTAAGAGCAACATCAATAAGTTGACTAACATAATGCAACTGACTTAGGTTAATTTGAAGGTAGTATGTACCAGCTTCGCGACATGTAGTATTGAGTATAATAAGGTAGGTTCCGTTTCCAAGATTGTAAACAGTATAGAAAGTGGCGTTCCAATCAACAGAAATTATTGCATTTACGACGTAGTCGTTATGGTCTTGATCTATATATTCAATGTGAATTGTAATGTTATCTCCCCATGGATGAGACCATATGTAGGCTGGATCGATGTTAATATCAGTGACAATGTTTCGTAGGGTAAGATCAATCTCTATAATCTGTTGAGTGTAATGGCTTCGAATGAGAGTGATCTGAAGAAGATGGGTTCCAATTTCACGACAAGTAGTATTGATTTCTATTAGATAGGTTCCGTTTCCAAGCCAGTAAATGGAATAATAACTTTCGTTCCAATTCGTCTCCATTTCAGCAAATGGAATGTATCCACCGTGGTCCAAATCCAGATAATGGACTCGGATTGTTAGATTATCGCCCCAAGGGTGTGATGGAACAAATAATGGATCAGCTTGGTAATTTGTTTGAATATTTCGACTTACAAAACTTTGTAATGTCATGAAGGTTTGATAATGACCTTTACTAGCATAGATATGAATTGTGTAGCTTCCTTCTAAACGGCTTTCTGTTCGAATTGTAAGAATGTAAGCACCGCTGGTTACATTATAGAAATAGCTCCAGTAGAACTCATCCCAATCACAAGTAAATGTGGCATCTAAGATAGAATTGAAACCGTGATCCGTATCATTGAAGGTTAAAGTGATTTTGAGTGCGTCTCCCCAGGGAACAGAGGTTCCGGGATCTATAGCGATAATATAGAGGGCTGTTAATCTGTCTCGAACTTGGAATGAAATTGCTACTTGAGCTGTCTCGTAATGTATTTTTGTAAAAACGAAGTTAATCGTATAACTCTGCAACCCTGTGCTGACTTTGCTTGTATTTAGTGTAACAGTGTAAGTTCCATTGCCATGGTCAATAATCCAATAATCAACACCTTGTATATCATCAAGCCAACTGAAGCCAATTAGAGCATTATCTATTCCAATATAGCCATGATCCGTGTCGTTGAGGAGCAGCACTAAGGTTACATTGTCTCCCCAAGGTACTGATCCAGTTACAGCAGACCCTGAGGCGTAGGTTTTGATGGATGAGATTGTTATTGCGAAGTATTGGTTTTGAGTTGTATAATTGGTTCGGCTGAAGTATATCGTCACATCATAGGTTGTTTCGGTGATATTTCCCCAGAAGGTGATTGCATAGGTGCCATTAAGGTAGTTTTGGATTGAATATTTGCCTGCTTCGTAGCCATCAATTAGAATAGTTGCATCTGAAATAAATGTGGAACTGCCTGTGACAATATCTGTGAAGTTGAATCGAACAATGAAGTCGTCATCATAGGGGATTTCAGCAGTAGAACGGGGATGGTCTTTTGTTAATTGAGTAGCTCGGGATTCGACGCTAATCCGAATTTTGATGGTCTGCGTCGCATGGGCCATTTGAGTAGCGTTTATATAAACATCAGTTTGTCCTAAACCCAAAATGGTCGAGTTGAGACCATAGTAATAGTATCCATTGCTTGTCTCGGCAAGTGATGTAAGATCGGAGCCGATAAGAATTTTAACGGTTGCGCCGGTGATTCCAAATGAAGTACTTTCATTGATATAGCAGACTGTAATATTCAGAAGCTCATTCCAGTAGAGATGTGCCGTATAAACATCGGTATCATTTTCAAACTGGGTCCACCCATCACCTGTACCTGTAGGCGGATATTCTATCTGGGTTCGGACAGCATCAAGATTTGTGGCAAAAGAGACAATTTTGATTACAATTGTGAAATTTTGCCATTCATACTCCCAATCATATGAGCCACTAATGTGCATGGTTATAACGTATTTGACGGCTTCGACATCACCATATGACGAATCGTACCTAAGGAATATTGTAGGATCAATATCATCAGGGACAAAGTGATCAGTATCAATAAGAGTCCAGCTTGTCACACCGGTGGGGTCTTCATAATATGTATAATTGACCCGCACATTATCTTTCCATATTCCTGAATCATTTCGAACATAAGTACTTAGATAGGGGTCATAAAAGCGCACTTGACTTGTATAACCTTGATCTCGTGTCGTTTCTGCTGTATATTCATCAGGGCCAGTTAGCTGAGTAGGTTTAATCATTACATACTCTAAATCATTGACAAGGTTGATGACAAACGTCAGATGAGTGCTGTCATCGTAGGTTGCATTAACAAAGCCATATCGGAGGAGTTCAACATAGATTTCAATAGATTGACCTGGGCTCATGGTGCCTGTATTAAAAACGAGCGAGTAAGCCCCAAATCCATTTGCAGTCATGAGTTCATATTGGACGTGAAGATTGCGATCAACATACCGGACACGAGCAGAAGCATCAGAGATGTATTCTAAGGTATCATTATTTTGCCAGGTTACATTAACAAGAACTGTCTCATCCCAGATTACTCGTTGTTGGTCGCCAGGTGAAATTTTAGTACCTCGGCTTGGAATAACGACTGCAAAGGAGTGTTGTAGCATACCGCTCTGGGTTGCATTATGGTAAGCCATGGTGGCAAGCCATGCACCTCCTGCATCTGTTTCTTGGATACTTGGAATCTGCCAAGCTGAACTTGTTAAGGTCTCATTATGTTCATGAAATGTTGGTGAAATATCAGATTGCCACAAAGTCTGATTCGGATAAAATAATGAGACATTTGCAGTATGGCTTCCGGAACCAATTGGTCGTAATAAGGCTTTAGCCCGAATCCATTCACCAGCTACGAAGTATTGATCGGTGCTGACATTAACCCAGTTTCCCAAGCCCGTGGTGCTTTTTTGTAAGTACATTTGAAGAATGTAATTGAGACTTGTGGCGATGATTGAAAAAGTATCTTCTGACTGTGCGATTCCATCGTCTAGTTTCACAAAGCGACTGGACGTATTATAGCTGTAAGTGGTTATTACCTGCCCTGTGTCATTTCTAACTTCACTTAGGCTCCACAGAGGCTCAAGATAAACTCCAAAGGAATAACCAACGTGACCACTGGGAGGTTGATCGCTAGGAATTGAGTAGTTTATCTCCCAACTTGGATTAGCATCCACGGGAGCGGAAAAAGAAGTTGTCGCAGATGTTGAGGATTGGTGTTTGATATACATCGCATAATCATAATGAAAGGTAATATTGAAAGAAGAGGTGAATTGAAAGTTTTGAGTTGTTGTCCAGCAATTAGTTATTGGCACTTCATCGCGATTGGCGGGATCTGCATAAAGGAGTATACTACCAGTTTGGGCACCAGTGTCGGAAATAGGTTCACCATTAAGTTTGAGGGCGACCTCACTAGGTTTACTTGGGGTATCTAGGACATATCGGAAGTTATCAAAGTAAATGTGCCCATTAACATAACTCCATTTTGAGCCACCTTGTTTCATGACGGTTATTCGAAGAGTGACTGTACCATTAATTGGAGTAGTGGTCATTGAATGATGATCCCAACTTGTGGGATGATAAGTATCTGTGGTTTGTTGCCAGCTAGCAATAAGCGTGGCTTGGTATTCTAGACTAATATTTACATATAGCCAGTTTTGTTGGGTGATATCATTGGAGAATTTTATATCAAATGAGAATGTGAGCGTTGAAGGGGAGATAGCTGATGTGTATTCGAAATCACTTTCAAGATAAGCGATGGCTGTGGTTAATCTTGTATACCCATATCGTAAGGTGATGTCCATACAATCTCCAGGTGTTCCTCCCGTGCCATTATCGATGCTGGAGAGGATTCGGTTGGCATCATTATAAGGTTCTTTCCCATTTTGGGTCAGAGTCCAATTGTGAACTTCATAGTTTATATCACTACCAGCAATGTGGAAATCCTCGTTGTACTTATCGAAATCGCCGTTAGGAATTGGATCTTCCGTTCTTGCGAGATTTGAAACACTCGTGACCAGTTGATACCCCCCATATCCTGAAGGAAACCAGCTTGCATCATAATTAAAGGCTGTAGCATTTACCCCATCCGTGAAAGTGCCACTATCATTACGCGCAAATTCAAAAACATCGAGTACCCCACCACTTCCAGTATATGGAGAATTTGGTGGTGCACCAGCATGAACAGGAGCAAGTGGATTTTCTGAAAAGGAACCAAGGGAGATACAAGCGAAAAATAATACCACCGTTAATACACGTATTTTCATATTCCCCATGTCTATCACCGACTAGTGATGAGTTAGCGCGTTCAGTCCCCACTGTACAGCCGCTCCTTCTAGGCTTAGAAACGAAATTTAAATAGATTTTGTGAAATGCGCGCTTAAGGAAAAATCCACAATTTTTTCGAAACATGAAAGATAATTAAAGGACAAATCCGGTTGAAGAGCAGGAACTTCATTATGACCGCTACCCGATTTGATCTCGTTGTTGTAGGGCATCTTACCATTGATCTTATGAAATTTGGAGACGTGGAACAGAAGCGATTAGGTGGTCCTCCTGCATATGCAATGATCGCTTCCAGCTTAGGTTTCAAAAATGTTGGAATAGTATCACGAATTGGAAAAAAATTCCCACAAAAATACTATGAGATATTAGGCGCTTCAGGATTAAATCTTGATGGCATTATTAGGGATGAAGAAACAACAGAATTCATTAACGAATATTCTAAAGATGGCCATCGAATTCAGTTCGCGAATCACGTGGCGAATTGTCTAACGAGTGCTGATGTCCCCAAACTGTATTGGAATACTGAATGGATACACATCAGTCCAGTGCTTGGAGAAACAGATTCGTCTCTAATCGTGACTGCAAAAGAACATCAAGTAAAGGTATCTGTCGACGCGCAAGGTTTTGTCCGAAAACGGATAGAACCAGAGAATAGAATTGTTGGCTGCGAATGGCCTGACTTTGTCAACGTTGCATCTAAAATTAATATTCTCAAGGCAGATATTGACGAGATAAGACACCTAACCCAGAAGCCCACCTACCAAAAAGCCGCAAAAGCCATCCATCAGATGGGGTGCCCCATAATCCTGATTACTCGGGGACAACAAGGATCCTTTATTTCCCAAGAAACATCTTTGATTAAAATTCCGCCAATGACACCGGAAAAAGTTGTTGACCATACAGGAAGCGGAGACGTCTTTGCCCTTAGTTTTCTCATCGAGTATCAACGCACCCAACGACCCATTTGGTCTGCGTTCTTTGCGTCATCAGCTTCATCCTACAATCTTGAGACGCCTGGTCCCTGTAATTTTCCATCGTTTCAGAAAGTGGTATCTCGGTTGCGAAGGTTCCTTTCTATTCCAGATAATCGTGACCTTGCTGATCTACTTATTAACGAACCAGGTCCTGGTGAATGCCCACTTTAGTTTGAATCCCATCATATTTTAATCCAGATATCGGTTGTCCACAAAGTTTATATCGGAAAACGATAGTATCGAATCCCGATATTCCCTTTAACGACATAAATGAGAGATTCATTCATGCACCCGAAACCCAAAACAGAATCAGCAGGACCCACGAGCACAGTCAAATCTTTAGGCAAAGGGTACATGCGAGCGATAATTTTAGCACTATTAGCTGAACATCCGCGTTATGGTTATGATATTCTTCAAACCCTCGCTGAGGCAAGCGATGGTTGGCGACCTTCCCCAGGAACCATCTATCCCCTTCTACACGATCTCTATGAGCGTGGATGGATAACAAAAAAAGAAGTGGAGCAGGAGGGACGTCAGCGTATAATCTACCGATTAGGAGTAAAGGGGAAACGGCACCTTGAACACGATGTGATGGAACACGCTCGATTCGTGGCAATGATGCGAAAAATCCTCATTAGACATGGCAGCCCTCATTTTCCAGGCGCCCCCGCGTTCAATGTGGATAAGGCTTTGCGACAATTACAACATATGGATTTGCTTCTTGACGAAGTTGCCTTACTCCCTCAAGAGGTCGCATCGAGCCCATCGGAAGCCTCGGAGTTATTGCAGCGTCGACTTCGGTTATTAGAGCATCATGCAAAGAGCATCAAGAACGCGATTCAGAAGGTTCAAAGGGAAATTCAAAACCGCGAGAAGAAACCTTAGCACCATAAATGAGTAATGGAGAAGTGAGAGCAATTAGTATCATCGAAGTGAAGGAATTAACCAAGATTTTTGAGGATAACCTGACAGCAGTTGACCACATTTCATTTACTGTCGAAGAAGGAGAAATTTTTGGATTCCTCGGACCCAATGGAGCCGGAAAAACGACAACCTTGAATATGCTTGCAACCATCTTAAGACCCACTAGTGGAACCGCAGTAATCAACGGATTTGATATTCACGAAGACCCAGATGCTGTTCGACGGAGTATTGGATTCGTTTTCCAAGACCCGACATTAGACACCGAACTCACAGGTCGCGAAAATCTTGATTTTCACGGACGTCTGTATGGTCTGTCAAAGAAAGAACGACAGGAACGCATTGATGAAATTCTTAAAGTCGTTCAGCTCTCTGATCGAGCAGATGCTTTTGTGAAAACATATAGTGGTGGGATGAAGCGACGGCTTGAGATAGCTCGTGGTCTATTACACTATCCGAAAGTACTATTTCTCGATGAACCAACTTTAGGCCTCGATCCACAAACACGACGAGCTATCTGGGACTATATAGTCAAACTCAATCAGGAGCAGAACGTAACGATCATTTTAACCACCCATTATACTGAAGAAGCTGATCATTTGTGTAACCGTATTCAAATTATCGACTTTGGAAAAATCGTCGCTAACGACACCCCAGAAAATTTGAAAGCCACCCTGAAAGGCGATGTAGTGGGTCTTACTTTCACTGAGCCTGAGGATGCTCAAAAGCTACTCCCAGAATTAAACGGCATTGAATGGGTGCAAACTGCCCTTCCGGTGGCAGGGAATAATAGCCAGTTGGGTTTGAGCCAGATGAGCCAAATGCTCCATCGAATAGCAGGTGGAAGCGGAATAAGCACAATGGGCGCAATGGGCGGTATGAGTGCCATGGGTGGTGGTAGTGAAGGTGGAAAACCTGAGATGCCTAAAGACCCAGAGAAGGTGGCGGAACTGATGCAAAAAATGGGAAGCCACTTAGGACCAAAACAAAATTTCCGGCAAGTGAACCTATTCGTAGATAACGCTAGTAAAAGACTTCCGGAGTTAGTTAAGATCGTCGCTAAAGCCGGAGTTGAACTCGCCTCTGTCCAAATGCATAAACCCACATTGGACGATGTCTTTCTTACGGTGACAGGACGAAGCATACGGGATCAATCAGGGAGCATGATGCAGATGTTTCGCCAATTTCGTACAATTAGCCAAGCCCGAGGCAGGAGAACACCCCATTAATCAAGGTGATATGTGAAATGCAACCAATCTCAGGACAAGCAATTTACGTCGTCTTACTCCGTGAGCTCAAACGATTCTGGCGAGCCAAAGCCCGAATCATTGCGTCAATAGCCCAAAGCTTCTTTTTCCTCCTCATTCTGGGTTTTGGAATCGGAGGTTTATTTGGAGGCGCCTTAGGCGGGAGTTATCTCACCTTTATTGCCCCAGGCATCATCGCGATGTCTTTACTATTTGCCTCAGTCTTTTCAGGGGTGTCAGTGATTTTTGACCGCCAATTTGGATTCTTCAAAGAGATGCTTGTGGCCCCTGTTAGTCGTACAAGCATCATAACCGGCAAGATATTTGGCGGAGCAATTACAGCCGCAATTCAAGGAATGCTGATCTTAGTGATTTCAACACTCTTAGGTGCCTATGTAGTTGATCTTCGATTTGCCGTCGGAATATTTGCAGGAGTAGGAGTGATGCTCCTTATCACAGCAGGTTTTGTTGGACTAGGTGTAGCCATTGGCTCAGCCCTCTCCGATTTTCATGCATTCCAGTTGATTACCACTTTTGTCATGTGGCCTTTGTTCATGTTATCTGGAGTGTTCTTTCCAATTGATACCGCACCGCTACCCCTTCAACTTGTTATGCTGGCAGACCCACTCTTTTACGGGGTGGAACTGCTACGGTTCTGTCTAGTCGGCTATGTTACACCAATCTTAGGACCTTTAGGATCACTAATCGCTCTTGGGGTTCTTGTTGGATTCTCCATGCTGATGATTGCGTTGGGTACCTATTTGTTCTCACGAGCTGAAGCTTAATCAACGGAAAATTCTGGTGCTAGCATTTCGTACAGAAGTAGGTCGTGATACGCTCCTTCGAAGAAGGAAGCCTGGCGGCGCCGTCCACCGGGTTTAAACCCTATTTTTTCGTAGAGGCGCTGTGCCGCTTTATTGATATCATGGGTGAAAAGTAGGATTCGGTGTAGGTTGAGTTGGTTAAAGCCAAATTGTAGAAGCAGTTGAAGGGCTTCAGAGCCATATCCTTGTCCTCGGTGGCGTTTCTCGTAGATTACTATCATGAGTTCAGCTCTTTGGTTGATTTTGTTAAGGGCAAATAAGCTACAGACACCAATCAATTGTCTTGGTTTGAGGGTTTCAATGGCGAAAAAATAGCTTTGGTGAGCTTTTCGTTGGTTCCAGCCTTTTTCTATCCACTGTTCAATATCTTCTTTGGAAAGCGGGGTGGGATCATCAAGAAACCGTCGGGTTTCTAAATGATTGTAAACTTTGGCAATATGTGGTGCATCCTCTTTTGCTAAACTGCGAAGTTGAACCATTTTACCTTTGAACATTGATAACTACTCCTTAATCAGAGGAAAATGGGAGGGATTTCTTTTTCGGAATTCATCTTCAAGGATATCCATGAGAAGGACGTCTTTGAATCGCCCATCCTGGAATAGTGCTTGTCGGTGCCGTGCAGAATGTTTGAATCCTACCTTTTCGTAAGCATGAATGGCGCGAGGATTGTCCTCATGTACGTAGAGGTATATGCTGTGAAGGTTGAGAAAATTGAATCCGTATCCCAATAGAAGTTTGAGGGCTTCTTTTCCATACCCTTTACTCCAATATTGTTTGTTCCAAATCGCAATTCCAAGCTCTGCAGAACGATTAATTGGATGAATATCAAAGAGACTACAAGTTCCAATTAGAAGGTGGTTTTGCTTCAATTCAATTCCAAAAATATATTCCCTTCCTTTTTTTCGGTTTTCCCAGGTGTTGCGAATCCATTTTTCTTCTTCTTCCTGGGAAATTGGAATTGGAGGTCCGAGAAATCGTTGAAATTCAACATCATTGAAGTGTTTGACGACTTCTCCAGCATCTTTTAGTTCTAATCCACGGAGTAGTAGGTTTTTGCCTGTTATCATTGCCATATCACCTGGCATTGAAGCTTGGTTGAACAGAGAATTACTGGAAGGGCTATTTTTCTGTTTCTTATTAGAGGGATTTATTGAGGAAAGTTCCAACCCATCATTTGGCGGATTGCATGTCCAGTAAAACTCATGACCAAAATGAAAGGCGTGGCGAGAACCAGAAATAAAAGAAAACTTTGGGCATAGAGCAGGCTAAAGCCAACAACAACTTCCTGGAGAATGGCAACCCAATCTGGAGAAGTACCCCAAATCCATTCATAATGAGGGATGAGTGTTGATCCGTAGGCAGGATTCAACAGAAGCAGAACATACAGGATTAAGTAATTTACAATTAGGAACAGAAAGGGACCAAGGAAGGCTGCTACAACGACATCCTTTGTTTCAAAGTTTACGAGGAAACCGATAAGAAATGCCATGCCAGCAAAGGTAAACAGATAGAAGAAGAAGTCAAATGCAGCGGTAGGTGAGAGAGGATTGATGAGGTAAGTAAATTTTGTACCAAAAATTAAGAAGTGAAGCCAATCGATGCCTATGAGAGCTAAACACATCACTCCGGAAATTACGATGATGTGTCGCCAAACAACTTTGGGTGTGATATCCTGTGCCATGTGGTATGCCCCTACTTTCTTATGAAGAAACTAGAATTTTAGAGGATTTCTAGGCTTTGCCTATTGAGTATTAAAGTTCATGGTTTTGAACAAGTATTATGAATGTTTTTTCATTGAAAAAAAATAGGATTGAGTGGGTGCTAAATTTTACCTTTTGCTGTTCGTTCAGTTCTAGTTTTCGTTTAGGCTTTCGTTCTATCGAAATAAAGAGTATTTAAGGTTGAAGTTTGTAGAGATAATTTAATGGTTGAGGGTGAATTTGAGTGGTCCGATTTCGTAAAACCCACTTGTATCTTGTCTGGTGTATTCTCATTCTATCCTTGTTCTTTGTAAATTGGGTTGGACTCAGGGACCGTTATGTCACGCATTCCTTTTCCACCAACGATGTTACTCAAATCGCCCTTGGGGACATAGATGTCTATAAGCCGGGTTTAGAAATGGCTTATCTGACGCCCTCTAGTGTCTATATCATTGGTGGGCTTTCCTCAACTCCCTGGCAAAACAGCACATATCAAAACGTTGATTGGGAAATTAATCCCCTGATTGCTTTGACTGTGGGTGATTTTGACATCAATCATAAGGGAGACGAAATCGCTGTTCTTATGGAAAATGGTCTTTTGAAAATGATTTATCGAGGATTAGCTATCTGGCACACAGTGGATATTGGTATGCTTCCGGATGAACCTCCGGTCTGGACCACTAATCAAATGTTTGCTGGTCAACTCATCGCGTCATCCGAAGCCAACGAAATTGCGATTGTCGGACAATATTACAATTGGACCACGACAACGTCAAGTGGTCGCATCTATGTTGCGAATCGAGTCAATGACACGATCTGGGAAATTAATCAGATTCACGAAGAACCCACACCATTGCTATCGGGTACAGTGGGTGATGTGGATACAGGCAATTCAGGTGAAGAATTAATTGCTGGTGGAGTTGATAACTGCATTTTCTATCTAGGCTATGATAATGGAAGTTGGACAGAAACACGGTTTCATCCGTGGCTGGGTCTTAGCAAATCAATTTCAGTGGGAGATTTCATGGTTTCCCATTCGGGAAATGAAATTGCTGTGGTAAGGGACCAAGACATCTTTGTATTCTATAAACAATCAGGCAATTGGACCAGCTCCACAAGCTGGGTTGCCCGGTTTATGGATGTTGGCATTGAATCCGTGTATATTGGTGATATTGATCCCTTTAGTCCTGGTCAAGAGATCTTAGGTGCTGGAACCTCCTTGAATGATAATCAGCCAACGCTGGTAGTATTACGGTATACATCTCTTTGGGTTCCGACCATTCTCTCAACTTTAGCTGAACCCCCAACTTCCATTGCTGTAACTAATTTTGATTTTAGCCGTATGGGCACCGAGATCCTCATCGTTTATTCCCCTCAAATCGCAGTCTTATCGATACCTAATGGATTGGATCGGATATTCCGAGCAGGACAAACCGTACTTCTTCCTGCAATTCTGCTTCTCCCAGCGACAATCTTGTTATTTGCAGCAGCGGATTATTTAGGACGAGTAGCAGAGGCACGTCGTCGAAACCGCACTCTGGAAATGGTTTCGAAAGGTTATGTGAAATGTCCAATCTGTAAACGGTTCATTCCCAAGGACAAAGCAGAAGCGCATCGAAGGTGGCACCAAACGATGCAGTTTCGGTAGCTTATGATTTTAGAACGCGCCTGGGAAGTTCCTGCAACATTGTAGCCGCATCTTTGATGATGGTATCAATTAGCTCAGCAACGGTAGGTAAATTCGTAATTCTTCCACTCACTTCTCCCCCAAACATGAGTGCCGTGTTGGCTTTGCGGTCTAAAAGGTCCATAAATCCTGATTGCTCCAGTTGTAGAATGGCTTTGTTTGATTCCACGGGCTCTCCCAGATAGAACCGGGGAGCATCATCCAATGTTTGTTCGACTAACATTTCAGCGCGTTTATTGCGTAGAAACCGCATTGGACCGAACAAACCTCGGCCAACTAAGGTTTGACGTTCTTCCCGTGAGGTGATTGCTTCTTTCCAGATAGGTTCGAAATCAGCCTCTTGTGTTGCAATAAACCGGGTACCCATTTGAATGCCTACAGCACCTAAACATAACGCTGCAGCCAACGAATCACCGTCACTAAATCCCCCTGCAGCCACAACAGGTTTATTCACAGCTCGAGCCACCGCTGGCACTAGGACCATTGAATGCACCGGATCCCAAGAAACGTGGGCCCCCCCTTCATGACCAGAAGCCACAATCACATCAGCACCAGCTCGCTCAGCTTTCTTTGCATGATATACGGAGGGAACCACATGAATCCAGATCAGCCCATGTTTCTTGACTTCCCCCCAGGGCATCGGATTACCTGCAGAGGTAATGAGCACGCGGAGACGCTTCTCAATATCTGAGTCGGCTTTCCGTGCTTCGATGACTTGCTCCACAAACATTTTGGAGGCTAGTAAAAATTCTTTGGCTACAGGCACGTTAACCCCAAAAACACCCTTTGACGATTTTGTCCTCTTGGCTACTGCTTCCATGGATTTTTGTAACAACACTAGGGGCGGATCATCCCCAAATAATCGCTTGGCATCAATAGGCGCTGCTTCTGGTAACAGAGTGGCCGCCATCCCTATACTGCTAATCACACCTAACGCCCCCGCATTAGAGACAGCAATAGCAAGGTCCTCGGTCTTGTAGGGTCCCATTCCACCCTGAATAATCGGAACTTTAAGACCCAAAAGGTCACAGAGCTCGGTACGAAGATGCGTCATGTTATAGCCTGCCATATCTGGGTGATTTAAGTTTAAACCATATGAATCAATGAGAGCCTATTTAGAGGGCGAATAGGCAATCACATCGATTTCAAGAGCAACGCCTTTGGGTAGGGTTGCAACACCGATTGTCGTCCGTGCGGGAGGATCAAGATCAAAGTAGTTACTATACGTATCATTGACCACTCCAAAGTCATGCATATTCGTCAAATAAATGGTTGTCCGCACAATATCAGCTAGATCTGATCCAGCGGCACTCAGAATAGCTTTGATATTTTCCATACACTGCTGTGTCTGCAGTGTGATGGATTCCGTTACAAACTCACCGGTTTCCGGATTTACCGGAACCTGACCTGCTACGAACAGAAAATCTCCTGCACGAATCGCTTGGCTATATGGTCCAACTGGCGCAGGAGCGTTTTTGGTAAAAATCCGAGTCTTCTTTGAAGGCATTATATTCATCTCAGAATTTACAAATTAGGGGGAGAGAAAGGATTCTTTGCATGCACTTATTATGCTTGCGTTTAAGGTGCTACTTGACTTCGAAAACCTTGACCGAGTGTAAAGATTAAAAAACAGATACTATCCTGTGAAGATAATCTCACATCCCACTCATAATGGGAGAACCTTAAAGGATGGAAAGAAACCATGCCCCCGAAAGTAGACGAAACCAAATGTACAGGTTGTGGCACATGCGTCGATGTGTGTCCCAGTGAATGCTTTACCCTGGAAGACAATAAGTCTAAAGTCACAGATCCTGACGCGTGTGTTGAGTGCGAAAGCTGCGTCGAGAACTGTACAGAAGAAGCAATCGTCTTAGAATAGCCGATTAATTGGCTTGAGACGATTTGCGTACGGTTTACTGGATAGCAGGTTCCCTGTTTTAATTCATCAGAGGGGCTAATGCTCACTGGTAGTGAATCTCGACTTCTTAAGCCACAAGTTTCTGTTATCCTGTAAAATATTAGAGTGAGGTAGTTTCTAGATTTTTTCGTCGCCTTATTACATAGATGATGACGAGAATCACGATAGCAATGATGATGATTACGATAACTATCTCAACGTGGAGTGGAGGCGGAGGGGGGACTGTACACGGAATTGAGATTGTGCCATTTACCCCAATCATATCGGTATAGGACCCTGCATTAACGCCCGCCCCGCTGACAGACCCATAAACCTCGATTGCAATTTCGCAGCTTTCGTTTGCAAACATTGAGGGGGCTTGACAAGTCCAATGGATTGAGGAAGTTTCTGAGTTGAGGTCAAGTGATGAACTGGGTCCCGAAACAATCGTAAAATTCGCGGGGAGTGTTAGGTTTGCTGTGGAAGAACTAATGGGATATTGTGAGCGGGAAAAAGGGTCAGGACAGGGACTGGTGATATCAGCCGTGATATTGAAGTTTTGATTGGGGAGTATGGGTGAAGTATCGGAGGTAATAACAAGAGTCCAGGGTTGTATAATCATCCCCCAGCGGCTATATTGGAGCCAGAGATTATTGATGAGCAAAGTTTGGTCAATGGTTTCATTGGGACCTTGATAGATCCCTGAATACCAAGGGTCATGGAGGATGAAATTGTTGGAAGTATCATTGTAGCCTTTGAGAACTCGGTAATGTCCGACAGAATGACTGGTGTCATAATAGGTGAGGACGAGGAGGGGAATATCGTTGAGGAGGAGAGTTTTCACCGAGGAACTTATCGATTCATAGGAACCGCTCCATTGATGCCAGTATGCAGGAAAACCGAACTTACGCATTCCGAATCCGTCAGGAGGAATATCTGTGGCATCACTGAGATAGCTGTAATGTGCGGCACGTATCATATCACTGGTATAGGTTCCGGAAATATCTGTTGCAGCAGCCAAAGCAATCTCCGATTGGGCGATATCGGGTCCATAATAATCGAATAGCATCTCTAGCGCAGCGGGGCCACACCAGACTGATGTAAGTTGTTGATAATAGGGTACTTCAAACTCATAGACAAGGGGCAATGGTTGCCAATTAGTGTATGAATGGAACATAGAGGGCTTCGATTCATGAGATTCAATTTGCGATTGGGGAAGTTGAAGCGAAGCTGAAGTCGGTCGAACCAATCCGCTGATTAGTAGAGTTCCGATTAGAATACAAAAGAGGGCTTGATGTGTTGTTTGGGAAACGTTCATTGAGACTACCCCTTTAAGATGGCTGTTAGAAAACTAATACCACACAGTAAACAAAGGAGTAGTTAAATCTTCATCAACTGAATGAGAATAAGAGCATAGAGGGATTCTGATTATTTTCGACTATACAGATGAGTGAATACAAAGGTGAACCATAAGCCAAAAAAAGAAGTGGCGCAAAACTCTGCGCCACCCAGTAGCGGAATGGGGCAGTCCTAGAACGAGGACATAAAGGAGGAGAGGGGGAGAGGGGAATGAAAGACACAGGGAAGGATACCCCATCCTTTCGCCGTAGTAAGTTCGTTTTACCTCGTTTGGTGTCTTGTGCTTGATAACTGTGCTCCCGTCGAAGTGGAATTGTGCAGAAAGTATGCTCTTTGACACTTAAGTGTGAATTATTGTGCTCTATTCCACCTCGGGGAACTCCCGTTATCCACGGTTTATAAGGCGTAGGGAATTTAAAATGCTTTCCTTTTGGTTATGGAGTTTTTTCCGGAAATTGGTCGTGATTCGGAAAAAATAATGTTTGCTTCAATTGGTTTACAGGGATTGACGGCGCTTTCGATGGATTAAGATCACTACGAAGCAACCTAGAATTAAACCAATGAAGATTGAGACAATGGGATACCCTGGTATCTCTGGAAAGGAAGTGGGTATTGTGGATTCTAAGAAAGTAACTTTGAAGGTGGTAGAAAGTGCATTTCCGTAGGGATCACTAACGGTGACATTAAGGCCATAGGTTCCTGGAGAAACACCTGAGACGCTTTGAAGAAGTCCAGAACTAGAGAGAAGGAAATTCGTTGTATCGTTAATATACCACTGGGCAATACCGGATCGGTCAGTGGCATTGAGTTGAATGTGAAGCGCGTTGCCAAAATTAAGAATTAGGTTTTGGGGTGAATTAACCCATGTGGGTACGGTAGTATCGCGGATAGAGAAGGTAAACGTGGTTGTGAGTGTGAGTGCACTGGTGTCATTGACTCTGACTTCGAGGCCGTAGTCTCCTACGATTAGAGGTGTAGCGTTTCTGATGAGACCGGTTCCGTCGATGGTGAAGTGAGTGGTGTCATTGATCCACCAGGTGTCGATGGGATTCGTAGAAAAAATATTGAGTTGATAGTAACAGGGGTCTCCAAATTCGATTTGTTGGTCTGTGGGTGAATCGAGCCATTCAAAGGGGAGGTGTCGTGGGACAAGGCCGAAGGCTTCGAAAAGGTATTCGCCGATATCGGTCAGATGGGTGAAGCTGGGGAGGATCTCTGATGTATTATGATACACGAATACAGGAACGGGAGCAGCGGTGTGGTATGTATCGGTGAATTGGTACTGTAAGTCGGGGTTACTCATATTGACCCAAAGGCCACCGCATTCGTGGTCTGCGGTTACGATTAGAAGCGTCCGAGGGGTTTGCCTGGCGTATTGATATGCTACTTGCACAGCTTCGTCAAAGGCGATAGTTTCACCGATGGTGTGGTTGATATGCCAATCGTGACAGGCATGGTCGATGCGCCCACCTTCGACCATCAGGAAGAATCCGTCGGTATCTCGGTCAAGGATTTGTAAGGAGACATTGGTCATTTCAGTGATATGCGGTTCATTTAGTGGGTTGCGATCATATTCATAATTCATTGAAAAATCGGCAAACAAGCCAAGAAGATAGTCTTCAGTGACACTTGCTAGCATATCGGTTCGGTTTTCAACAATGTGGTAACCTTTCGCTATGGCGGTCCCTAATCGCGCTGAGTAATCTTCTAGTCCACCGCCAAGTAATACTTCAATGCCTTTAGTTAGTTGCTGTTGGGCAATCGTTGCATATTGGTTTCGATGCGAAACATGGGCAGAGAAGGGTCCTGGTGTCCCATGGTAAAGTGGAGTGGTCGTCACTAAACCAGTCGCTTTGCCTAAGGCTTCAGCAGCTTCAAGAATCGTGGTCAGAACTTGCCCATCAGGAAGCATGGAGACCATATTATTGTTAGTGCGATTGCCAGTTGCTAGGGCTGTTGCTGCAGCAGCGGAGTCTGTTACAGATGCATCCAAGGAATAGGTTTCGATATCACCGAGATAGGATAACTCCGCCATAGTTAGATTGGCTGAGGTACCCAGCCATTTTTTGGTGGCATTAATTTGCCCCCAGCCCATCCCATCACCAATCATCAGAATAACATTATCAAAAGGTGCATCGGGAAGTGGTGGAGTGAGATCCACGGATTGGTTGGCCAGCTGACTTGTGTTTCGTGGACTCGTGAAATAAGGATTGATAAGCAGCAGACCGAAGAGAAGTATGATGGCTGAGAGCTGACTATTTTTCATTGTGTTTCCAACTCGAGGCTATAGCCGTCTCGTCAACGTAATCTTAAATGAATCGAATGAAGGAAGACTGATTGGTGTTTTACGTCATTTCAGCATAGAACATACCTGTTTTTATAGAACTAGAAGTGAAGAAGCCAACGGAAGGTTTCTTTGAAATGCTCTTTATTGCCGAGTCTCCCTTACATTTTGCTCTAGCACTTACGACGACCATCGTGATATTGATTTCAGCGCTCTTGATATTTCTTGGTGTAATCCGAACTGAAAAGCCCCTTGCTGGCTTCTGGTCTGCCTTCTTAACATTGTTCTTTGCGTTCTTCACATTTCTTATTTTGACAATAATGATGTACCAACTCCCTGCTGCAGCCACGGCTGATCAACTCTTTCCCTATTACATTGGAGCTTGGACCTGCGTTGGATTACATGCGTTCTTCCTACTGTTTTACGTTGTTGGATTCGAGTGGTTTCGAAAGCGAGTTTGGGCAGCTTTTCTCCCTTTGCTTGGGACAATTTCGTTTATGGTAGTCCTATGGGTTTTCGCAACTCCTGCAACCTCTATAGTAGTATCGGATGGAGTTATGAATTGGTTAGCTCTGCCTTTGATCGTGGTTGGATATGGCGGATTTTTAGCGATTTTTTACATGCTCTTAATTCCACTCATTAGAGTTTACAGTGTTACCAAAACACAGACAGGACTCTTAAAACAAGCCAATTGGTTTGCGTGGATTGGACTCCTACTATGGTTCATTGCTGCAATTATGATGGCTTTAGTCCAATACACGGCTCCCTATATGTCCATTGCCTTAGCTCTCGCAGCGTTAGCCTGGTTGATCATGCTCATTGCGTGGTTTCTTTTGGTCCGAGGTCAGGGTAAACCAGTAGAATAAACAGGTTCATGCCTGATCTGCGTTTACGCAGCATCGGGCGTCCATCTTTTTTTCTTCAAAGCAATCGTTTGAGTAGATACAAGATTTTTAGAGAGGGGAGAGAGGGTTGAATGTTCGATAAATGAAACACCTGCGCATTTTGCTGTTGCATTGTGTATTTGCGTGAAAACTTTCGTATTCGTGTTGCTATTCATAATGTCCAGGAGTTATGTGTCCCGCGAAGCATAGATGCCCCGGCTTTTCGGTTTTTTGTTTGTCCTCTTTTTCTTCCTGGCATATACGGTGTCTGCCGTTACAATAGCACTTTTTCTAAGAACAGCTAGCTTGTATGAGCTCTCAAAGCAGAAGAGTGGCTGATGGTAACACATAACTACGGAGGTATGGTTCTTGTAGTGCAAAAGTAGAGTGGAGGTGCCCGACCAATGAGCGCGGGCACGTCCTGTGT
>JBHLPR010000038.1:0-17805 GCA_048939245.1 Promethearchaeota archaeon
GAAGCAAGGCTTTATATACTGGCGTTGGATTGGCTGGTGTATCAGCACCGAAATGTGAATTGTGGTTGGGCGAGATTCCAGATATGGTTGAGCCCCGAGTTACGTTCTCTTTTGGGAAGCCTGATTTGATTTAGATATGTGGTACCGAAAATGAGCTACGATCGAGAGCCTGTTGAGGCAACAGTCGCAGATTTGCGACCCCGTATGAAAAGTTTGAACATCACCTTCAAGGTCGTCGAAAAAGGTGAAGAACGTGAAGTCACCTCCCGTCGTGACGGCGAAACGCATCGCGTATTAGATGCCGTGGCCGGCGACTCCACGGGCACCGTGGTCTTAAGTCTGTGGGACGACATGATTGACACAGTAGAAGCAGAAAAAAGCTACCGACTAGAAAATGGTTATACCAGCTTATTCCAAGGACATCTCCGATTAAACATCGGACGTTACGGTGAACTCAAAGACGCAGAAACTGAAGTTGACGAAATCGATATGGATAATGACCTCTCTGCCGCTGAACACGAACGCCCACCTCGTCGCTCCTACGGCGGTTACAGCCGTCGAAGCTATGGCGGTGGTGGAGGAGGCAGAGACTATCGTCGCGGTGGCGGCGGCTCACGGCGTGGTAGCCGAGACCGCGGACGCAGCCGTTACTAAAACCAAATTAATGCAAACGGAGGTTCAGCCACAATAATCTGGCCTAGCCTCCAATTTCTTCTTTTTTAGAATTTACTTGTAGACTAAGATCAATATTTAGTCAGATTTTCGGTCAATTCGTGACCATTTAAACCCACGGCTCCGGCGAACTGGCACTTCTCGCCGAGTGTTGGATTTTTTATGACCCTTCGAACGAGTGGATGCAGGATGCGTTTTTGCTGATAGATTTCGCTTGGTATTTACTTCAGGTATAGTATGCTCAGATAGCTCGAGTTTTCCATTTCGTCCTAAGCTTACTTGAATATGGCCTTGAAACAGTCCTGATTGTCCGTTGACAAGTCGGAAAGCTTTCCCGTCTTCGACTTGTGAAATCTCATCATCCCAGAGTGTAAGGCGCATCAATCCAGTTTCATCCCCGATGAGGATATCTGCAACACGGTGGTTCGAATCGTCATGTCGGCTTTTCACTTTGCGAACGGCTTCAGTCTTGATGACCTGAAAATGTATCGTAATTCCTCGTTGAAAGGGTTGAAGGTTTTCTAATTTCTGTGTACTTGCATTTGGCACTACAATGACCTTTGGTTAGTTTGCTAATCTGAAGTTCAGAAAGCCTCCGAGACCCACAGACTAACCAGAAATTATTAGATAGCAGTCAAGAGCCGCGTAACTTCTTAATAACCAGACTAGCGGAGCAATTCGCAACATCCTTTAAATATCTAACCGACTTCAAGACCGGCTAAGAGCTAAAATACACAGAAATACAGAGTGCTTAGTCCATTCATCTGATCTATCTAATGTTTATAACAACATGCTAAATTGAGCCGCTATTTTGTCTCAAAGCACCCTAAAAAATTACGTGTTCGAATTGAGCATTATTTCTGAAATGAAAATAGATTCTTGAAAAATTAACTTCTGTCTGCGGAAAAAGGAATAAAACAGGCTAGTTTCCGTTTGAATTCGAACCACATGGTTTCTATAATCTTTTATCATGAGATTTTTTGTTGAATAATGGGTGAACCCCATGGTATCTCGTGTTCCCCAGCTCATTGGTTTTTTTCTTCTTTGCTCCGTGTTATTCGTCTTACCTTTCTCCCCTGCAACCGTAACAGGTCATTCATATTCGAACATTTGGCCCACTCAAGAATGGACTACAGCGACACCAGATTCTCAAGGGATTAATGGTACACGGTTGCAGGAGATGGAAACGGCGATTTCAAGTAGAATTTGGCGAAATGATATCATCTCATTACTCATTGTCCGAAACGGTCACTTAGTGTATGAAAACTACTTTGGCGATCCCGACCGTGTGAATATTGCAAACGAGATTCACTCCTGTACAAAAAGTGTCACATCGATCCTGGTGGGTATTGCCCTCGCCCAAGGTCTCATCAGCAGTGTAGACGATTATGTGTTGGACTATTTCCCCGACCGTACTTTCGATAATATGGATGAACGAAAAGAAGCCATTACTATTCGGCACCTTCTTACCATGACCTCAGGACTCCCCTGGGACGAATCATCTTATCCCTGGGGGCACCCCCTTAACGATTACAGCGCTATTGTCAACAGTAGCGATTGGGTACAATGGATGCTCAACCGCTCCATGGAACATGCACCAGGCGAAGTGTGGACCTATAATACAGGAGGAGCCCATGTTCTTTCCGCCATTGTGTCTGAAGCCTCAGGAATGAACACCACCACTTTTGCAGATGAATTTCTTTTCACCCCGTTAGGCATCACGTGGTTTGTGTGGCCTGGAGATTCCAATGGTCACGCTATGGGAGGCTCTGATCTCTACCTGATTCCACGCTTCATGGCAAAGATTGGTTATCTCATGTTACGCGGAGGTCAATGGGAAGACCAACAGGTTGTACCAACCTCCTGGGTGCTAGAATCCTCTGCCAACCATCATAATTTCATCCCAAATAGCCCGAATTCCGATGGATACGGGTACCTGTGGTGGACCTATCCCCTTTTAGGCGCCTATTGTGCTCGTGGCTATTTAGGTCAATATATTTGGATTATTCCTGGCTACGACCTTGTTATTGTTATCACAGGTAATAATAATGCCATCGAAGACCACTGGATTGTAGAACAGCACATCATTCCTGCAACCACGCCAGTCCCAGCAATTAATCCTGTTATCGTCCTTGTCCCAATCGGAGTAGGAATTAGCATTGTAGTGATAGTGAGTATTGTATATTGGAAACGTCGTTAACACTAACTAGTCGTTACCTTTACAGAAAAGATTTAACCTGGGAATTCTCTCAACTCGTTTAGAGGAATGGTGATGTCAAGGCGTGAGGTAGATTCTTGGCCAGAAGAACTCATCCTTATCCCCATAATCTTCACGTTGAGTGGGATTTTTTTCACTCTCATGGTAGCCACGCCTTCTCTACCGCCTCCCTACTACATTCTCCTCAACTCACTCTATGGAAGTCTAGGAGTAATTTTCATTGCCATCGGTGTCTGGCAACTTTGCTGCCTTCGAATCGTCATCCAAGCCAAAAAATACAATGAAGAACCAGATTATCAAAGTACCAATCGAACTTTTTTCATCGCCTTTCTTCTCCTTCTCCTCATACTCTTCGCTCTCAACTTAAGCAATAGCTTTATGATTGGAATTCCAGTTCCACCCCCTCTCCCACCGCTCTAGAAGCATCGAATTCCTGAGTCATTTTGCCATTCGAATTTAGGTTACTTCCGCCCAACAACAAAAAAGATGGACGCACTAGCAACCCCAGTTTCTTTTGCGCGGAGTTTGAGCTTTTCAGCTTCCGCCACGATTTCTGGCAATCTTTCGCTAGATTTCAACCGGTCAAGTGTCTTATCCATGCCTTTGAGAAAAGACGCGATTATGGATTCAGATTTAGGATCTTCACATTCAAAGCGTTGCGAACAAAAAAGGCAGTACACACGACGCGAAGAATCCAAGACCTCTAAGTTAGTGAAGCGAAGCGCTTCAAGCATGTTCACGATTTGATTTTGCGTCATGGTCTCGTGATGGGTGATTCCCTGCACGCGATCGATTTTTGCGGTCCAATGATGTTCTAAAATATCAGTGTGTTGAGCATCAGTTTGTTTGCCATCACGATACATTTCTTCAACAAGGAAATGCCCACCTGGCTTGAGCACCCGATTCATCTCGGACAAAACCTTTGGCACATTAGCTAAATGATGCAAAGAATTCGCAATACACACAGTATCGAAGGAGGCATCTGCAAAGCCCAGATGATTCGCATCCATCTCCATGAACTGGACCGGCTGTTTCTGAAATGTTTCTTGGGCTTTTTCCAAATCCTTGCTTGTGACATCAATGCCAATAAAATTGTCATAGGATTCCAATGCCTTCATGAGTGCCTCGATAAAGTTGCCTTTACCGGTCCCTACGTCTAAGACTCGTCCTCCTGAAATTCTGGAAAGGCACTCTGCAATTGCCAGAGCACCAGATGCTTCCAGATTCGGTAAGGCTTTCAAGACTCTCACCAGATAATGCTATTATCAAAAGAAGTCGGATTCTAATTCTTTATGCACAGAAAGCACCTATCTAATAAAGATACTAGTCGGGTAGATGGATAGCGAACGTGCACTCGTCACCACCGTTGACAATTGTGGTGATAACTTCAACGCGAACGGGTTTGCCCAGGATGCCTTCCCAGAGGGTTTTATACCAGCCAGAGCCGCAGAAACAGAAGGTCTTGGAAATGGGAGTCGGTGAGGCTTTCACCCATCCACAATGGCAGTAGGCACGCCGTTTAGCTTCAGGCGTGGTTGAGGCTTCAAAGCGCTGGGGAGCGTAGGGGATTTTGGTTACATAGATAATATTTCCTGCACGCTTTGGATATTCATAATAGGATAAGCCATACCAAGAACTATCCGTCTGCATGTATTTCAAGAGTTCATCAATATCGCCGTGTCGTTCATATTCCCGTTTGAGTTTCTTAATACGAGCCTGCGGAAAGCGATGAGAACAGCATTGCATGATTTGCTGTCGAGTGCTCTCATCATCGACTAGGGCATCGAGCCTTTCCATTGCCCCTTTCATCCAATTCGCTTTTCGCTTCGGACTACTTCGAGCAGAAACCGGCTGCCCATCGTCGAATACCTTTTGGGCACCAGATCGGCCAACAAATTGTTCAAGCGCCGCCTTGAATTTATCCAACCAGGTCATACCCAGTTGGTGCGTATATGTCTTTATAAACGCAGTTGCCAACCAGCGAATAGATTCTTGAAGACAAACATAATATCAAGCCACAAAGGAGATCAGGAAGAGCATGTCACAAAACAGATTATGTATTTTTATTGACGCCGGCAATGTGTTTCATGCGGCAGATGCACTCAAAATCCGGGTCGATTTTGCGCAACTTGTTACCGAATTGACTGGTGACCGAAAACTCATTCAAGCCTACTATTATGGCGCCAGTGCCAACACACCCACTCAACAACGCTTTTTCGATAAATTAGGGCATTTAGGGTTCGAAGTCAAGACGTTGCCCCTCCGACAATATCAGGGTACGCCTTTTGAGAAAGGCATTGATGTGATGCTCGTCACCGACATGCTCACTTTTGCCCACCATGATACCTATGACATTGCCCTCCTCGTTTCAGGCGACAAAGACTTCACCTATCCTGTCCAAAGCATCCAAACAATGGGAAAAGTCGTCGAAGTTGCCGCTTTCGAACACGCCTTTGCCAAGGAACTCCGACAAGCTGCAGACACCACTATCCTCCTCAATCATCTCATTCCCAAAATCCAACGACCAAAATAAGCGGCTGAAAAAAAAGAGCCATTCAAAAAGGAATCTACTTGGTCAGCATGATTTTAGTCGGTGACTATCAAATACAAAGAAAAAAATGACGGCTATAGCGTAGGTTCGGGAGGTGAAAGGAGAAGAAATAGATCTTGTGAGGGAGGATCTTCTACTACTGTCCACGCATTCCATACCCCTTCTTCCGCGATGATTGCTAGGCGAAATCCTGCATGACTTAGCTTGAGGAGATATTCTAAATGACGAATCTGGTCACGCAATACTTTCTGTAATTGTGGAGTATGATTGGGAGACTGGTCGTTAGCAGCTCCTGTAACACTCAAATCGTGCACCCAAGTAGGGAAGGATACTTCGACAATGATTTTGCAACTAGCGGAGCGCTGTGGAAGCTGGGCAAAAATGACTTGAACCCAATCCGTTTCGTAGATAGGGAGAACACGTTCATCTTCATGTTCAACACCGCTCATCTTCGATTGGGTCATTAGGTCTTTATGCGCTTGCAGAAACTCCGAATACTTCATTGCTTTACTCCCAATTCTCGCTTACTCGAGTCCAGACCTTTCCGTTGGTTAAAAAACGGATGGAGGGGAGGCTAGGCCTCCCCAGATAGATTACGAAGAGGTCTGAAGTCACTATGGTCCTACTTTCTTCGGTCGGAGAAGAAGAACAAGACCGAGAATGAGGATGATAACCGCGACACCAATAATGGCGAAGGCAATGGTTTCAATTGGTATAATTCTAAGACCACCATTTTCATGATTTACACCATTTCCACCATTTTCGACAGGTCTTCTATCAACTGTGTCACTGACGACAATTTCATCGATCCATGTCCCTGGCTCGCACTCGACGTAAAAGTATTCTGAAGACGAAAGAGTAGTATCTTGAGTATACATAACAAGGTCATCTTCAATCCAGATGTGAATAAAGTCGGTTTCATTACGTGTTATCACAACGGATACCGACCCCTCCAGATACTCATAGCTTCGTCGTAACGGACGAAAGGCCCCGCCACTTTGTCGGATTATACGCCAGCAACCTTCAGTAGGATCACGGACAAAGGCGTACCCATTATCTGGCCAATTAGAAGACGGATTGATATCTGAGGCCATGAAGAAGATGATAATACGATCAGTAAAACCTCCCGTCGCATCGGGGTTGCATTCGAAACTCCATGTGCCCATTGCCACTGAGCTGCCATAAGTGACATCGTTGAAGGACTCATCACCAGAACCTTCGAGCCGATTGCCAGCGCAGGTGAAAGCACCACGAAGTATGGTCCAACCAGGTGGGAGCACTCCTCCATCAAAATTTTCAGACCATGGTTGCGCCAGAGACGGCGAAATAGTGGCTAGGCTAAGAATGCCCAGCAGGACTCCAAGAGCTACAATTTTCCATTTCAACTTCATTGATAACTACTTCCTGGGGGTCTCCTTTCCAATCGTAAAGGCAATCCCACCAGATGAAGGGCGATGAATTGTGAGAGGATTTGTTAAATGTCTCTAGAAACCTTGTTCAATTCCTTCAAGGCGCTATTTGCCTCCAAGGCTTGACCCCATCGATTCCAAAAAGGCATCAACTAGGATAAAAGACCGCGTAACCACAAGAATTAACAAAAATACGAAAACATGCCTCGAAATCGATTTTTTCGAAACCAACAGGGTGATAAACGGAAATTAGTTAATCCGTTCAAAGGAATCACGTGGTGTGTAATCAAGTCCTGTGGTGCAAAATTAAAATTCCACGCGATGATTAGCCACGTCCACCCCAACCAGTTTGGCCAAGCGAATGTGACCAAGTCCAACAAAAAATGTCTGCGGCCGCACAATAACTGACCCCACTCGCTTTGCGAACTCCGCCTTTTTCGTCTTATTCGTGATGGCGTCAACTGTTTGCATATCTTTTGCCGTACAAAAATGGAGTAGCCTGGGTTGGTTAGCAAACAACCAGGTATTCCAGTATTCGAAGGGATTGTGTTCCATCACCCATCTTGTAATCTCATGAGGAGACGCCTTGGTTTCATCAAAATCGACGACGATATTAAACGGGATTACACCACCAGCACTCATCTTGGTAAAGATGGTGAAATACAGTCCACCCCCGTTTATCAGCTCCTGAAGCACTTGTCGGACGCGTCGTGCAGAGAGGTTAATCTCTTTAGCAATCTCTATAGCTGATACCCGCGCATCATCCAAGAGGCTGCGAAGAACCTGTAATTGGGGCTTGGTGAAGGTAACTTTGTTACCCCGATAGGTGTACTGAGAACCCGAGAGTAGGGGCGTTGGTGATACTGGATACATGAAATTAATCATCACTTCCTCCACGCTCTTCAGTCCTCGAAGGAAGCGTCCCAAGTCAAACAGTCCCACTGGGCCAATGACTTGCCCAATCACCCAGATTCTTTGAGGACCAATCCTTAAGACAATAAACACCGAAGGGTGGGCACCGATTCGATCGTAGAAGGTTTCATCTTGTTCCATTCCATCCGTATTCACTTCGGCAATGCAATAATCGGCATCCATCGTGGCCAACGATAACAGCACGTAGGGTCGACTTAGGAACCCCTCTTCTCTGAGTAGGGTTACGCGTTTTTTCACACTGGTCGCTGTCAGCCCTAGTTTCTTGGCAATACCGCGATATGTTGCCCGACAATTCCCATAGAGCTCAACTAAAATACCCTTATCCACTACGTCCAACGGCACCCTTTGAACACCCCAACCACTCATTATTCACCGTTAGGTAATAAATATCCAATAGTTGACCCACATACCAAGTATTGTAAATCAGAAGATCAATGTCGCTCACACTGACAACCCCCAAAAGAAGAGAGATAGAGAAGACAAGCCGCCTAAACAATCGGCCACTTATAAGCAGTAATAGAAAACACAACCACCTTGCTCTCAGTATTCCTTTATCGTGACTCACAATCGCTCACCACCTCCAGACCAAGAGCATCAACCACGGTACATGGCGATTTTGAGCCATGCGAGAGATATTAGGGTGTGAATTGGACGTGAACAAAGGATGCGATATTAAACCAGTCACTTAGCCGCATCATCATACGGGTTTTCCATTTCCATTTGGGATTCTTTGTGATGCGACTAAACATGGGAAACCAATCAAGGACTCGTAATCGTTGTGACCAGTGAGGAATTTGTTTCCGTGCGTTGCCCAATCCAAAGTGGAGGTCAATTCCTTCGATGCCATATGACTGAAAGCGTCGCCTAAGCAGACGAAGCCCCAACCTTGAGGGCATATCAAAGATGAGTTCGCCGTGTGGTAATTGAAGCGCCATCGTCTCAAGAAGCCTAGTCACTTCGTTTTCAGGGAAATAATGAAACAGCCCCCCAGCAAAACAGAGTATACCTTTCTCCGGAATCACCCGAATGTCGTTCAGCCACGATGTATCAAACACCGACTTGGCGAGGTAAATATTCCGATTAGATTCTGGCAGTAGCTGCCGACGATATGCGATTGCCTCCGGCAAATCCAAATCATACCATAGGATGCGCCCATTATCGACTCGAAAAAAGGTTGTATCCAATCCACACCCGAGATTCACAATAGTTGTCGCTGGATGGTCTTCGAGAAACCGTTTGATCACCTCATCAAAGGTTCGAGCGCGTATCAAAAATGTGAGTCCATAAAATTCGTCAACAAACTGCTCCATAGCGTCAAATTCTGCCTTGGCGTCTGGGTGTATTGCTTTCACCTGCTTAATTAGTTGAACCGATTGCTCATCGGCTAACAATTCCGGGTATTGCTGACTGTAGGTTGCCCTTGCCCATAAGGGACCTATCATCGTTGATTCAAGCTTTACCCTAACCTTCTCGGACAAAGAAAAAGTCTCCGTTCATTTTGTAACCCAATACCGTGGTAGTTTCTAACATATCAATTTAAAATTATTACAACGGCATAGTAGCCTATACATATCTAAGTTAGAGTTAAAGAGGAAGAGCTCATTAGTATGCGAACATGTTAGTATTATTAACTGGCGCCTTTGGAAATATTGGAGAAAGTACGCTGTTAGCTCTGTTCAAGCAGAACCACCAGATTCGATGCTTTGATTTGCAAACAACACAAAACGAAAAAACTGCCAAGAGTTTGCAAAAGTATGGCGATTTTGAAACAGTTTGGGGTGATGTCCGAGATGTCGACACGACAAGGAACATCGTTGAGGGCGTCGACTGCATCATTCATTTAGCGGCAATCCTTCCACCTCAAAGTGAAAGAGACCCCGATTTCACCACGACCGTGAATGTTGGGGGAACATTACATCTAATCGAAGCGGCAGAAGCGTTGCCAGTAAAACCCAAATTCGTCTATGCTAGTTCCATATCCGTTTTGGGGCCCTGCATGCATCTCCCTCCACCACGAACAGCGGATGACCCCCTTCACCCTACTGACACCTATACCACCACGAAAGTCAAATGCGAAGAAGCGCTTCGGGCCAGTTCACTGCCTTGGACCATCCTCCGTCTAGTCGCGGTCCCCGGCTTACGCATCAGTGGCGAAGCTGACCCGATGTTATTCGAAATTCCCCTCGACCAACGCATCGAATTTGTCCATACCCGCGATGTCGGCACCGCCTTTGCCCATGCAGTCACTGCCAAGACCTTGAACAAAGTCCTTCTCATTGGAGGCGGTAAATCCAGCCAGATGCTTCAACGCGAATTCATTGCTAAAATCCTCAACGCCATGGGAGTCGGAATGCTACCAGAGTCCGCCTTTCGCGTTGCAACCAAGCCTGAAGAGTGGTACTACACTGATTGGGTAGACACAACCGAATCCCAACAGCTCCTACAATACCAACACCACACCTACGACCAATACATTGACGACCTCAAACGCACCATCGGATTCAAACGCTACCTCGGCCGACTCTTCCGAGGCTCAGCCCAAAAACGCCTCCTCGCCCAATCCCCCTACTATCAAGAATCGAAGGATCATTAAGCTTCACTTATTCAAATAGAAAAGAGAGCAGTGGAGAGGATGCAACCCTGTTTCTCCGCCGTGATTGTAAAGTTTCATTTGAACTATCTATTTCCCTGCCACTTTCTGTATAGTAAGCTACAGCAATAGAAAATGCCGAAGATACCGACCACTAGAATGATAATGCCCAAAATTTGAAGCATCAACCCTATGGGCTCTTGATACCAGTAGATCAAAAAATAACCCTGAAATACTAGTGAGCTCCCGCCACAACCCACTACGATACCACCAATCAAGGAAACAACCAGTAGCACGATCATTATTCCGCATCTATCCCCTGTTTCATCATTCCTGTACCCCATGAAACCCACCCTTTTAGTAAGCAGTCATTTTGCAGTTCTTAGGCAAGCCCAACACACCCAGTCCTACTACACCCCCGCCTAAATATCATTCGAGAAATCGCGATGAATTACATGAACAAGTGAATTACAAAATCCACTCAAACGAAATAATAAAAAACAGGGAGGAAAAGCCGTCCATACGATAGTTTTCGCCAGCTAGAAGCAGCGATGGATGACCCCAGCACCCTGCTCCAGATATTCCTTTTTGGTTACCCAAATTGATACAACTCGGATAAAGGCAGACACTACTGCCGAGTGTAGGGAAGAATCTACCGACCACAGAAGAAAGAATATTAATAATTCACAGACCATACTTCAACATTGATTATAATGACAAAAAAACTAAAAAACCCGAAAGGAAAGCTCACAGGTCCCGCCAGCGCCATTATCTTAATTGAAGTCTTACCAAAAGAACACCTCAACGTTCTACAGGTCGTCAAAGCCGACCTCGAAAAAATCGAAGGCATCAAAGACATCCACGGCATCTTTGGCACCTGGGACCTCTCAGCCATCCTAGAAGAGGCATCCTTCGAGGACCTCAAAACCAAAGTCATTGACGAAATACGCGCCGTTCCCGGCGTCGGGAAAACTCAAACACTCCTTAGATTCCCTCTATAAGGTATAATGAGCGCCGTATTTGCACCACCCACCACAACCATAAAACCTCACCCCCCACTCACCAAACAAAAAACGCAAAAAAAGAGAGAGCGGGGGAGGCACAGCATCCCAAAATTATTTGAGGTCACTCACATCAATGCTAGGTCGGAGTAACCGAATGCTGATATCATCGAGAAGGCCGGAAGCAATAGCCATCAGTTTTTGCACTTCCTCGTGTCCATAGAACTTTGCGAATTTCTCCATGCTCTCAAAGGGGAACCAATACATGATTCGTCCAGTATTGTCTGCCCACAACGTTACGTCAGGACTAATCAAGCCCTTTTTCGTCCATTCCTCTGCTTTTTCAGCCACCTTCTTTTGAAGATCCAACAGTTGTTTCCCGCGAGCCTCATCCTTAGGTGAACGATACTCAACACACAACACGCATTTCATTGATCTCACCTCCATTCCAGTGATCATCGAAGTGGAAAAGCCCATGTAGGTAAATTGACTGATTCCATTCTGCCCTCCAGAGGCTAGCCACCCTTTAGATGCATACAGAATATATACCCGAGGTTTTACGAATTTTCACCCGACAAAAATCCAGAGGCTATTGAATCCAAGACACAGGATTTTATTAAACCAACCACTAGGGAAGCTGCGATGGATTACGCCAGTACCCTCTTTTCCTGAATTAATTCACCATATTTACACCCAGACGACAAACCTTCATTTCAGAATGTGAAACTCCTCTCAACGTTGCCTAACAGGTTACTGAGAATTAAATTAGATTTCAAATGCGAATTTCTTCGCCTACTCTCACATGACGATAGGCGGCCCCAAAGTGTTCATGAAACATTCTGAGACTGAGTGGCGAACTATCATGTGGTGATAAGGCCACAATCTTGGGTTGTTGTTGTTTCAAGAGCGCAATATTTGCTTGCAGCTCTTTTGTTGTAATAGGATTCCATGGTTCTTTTCCTGTGCCAAAATACGAATAGGGGCTCATTCCTGCAATTTCAATTGGACCGCCTTCAACGGGGTAATGGAGTCCGCCAATTATACCATAAAGTGGTACATCAAATAACGCTGCAACCCGGTCAAGAAGCTTAGGTAAGGTTTGATGACCACAGCCTACAATTAATACGATGCCTTTCTTTTCCACATTAACGACCAGTGCCTGTTCTGGTTCTAGCCCGGAGCCTAAGAAAAACATGGCATTCGCGATACACCCACTGGTCGTCACACCGGGTCCGATAACTCGTGGATCTTTTGTATGGATTGGCTTTATTCCAGGATACTTCATCGGCACAGGAGTGTAGACTTTGATATGTGATAAATCAAGTTGTGTGCCACTCAACGAAAACGTCATCTTTTCTGTCCATTTGCTTCCTCCAGTATGATCCCCATGATTGTGGGAAATCACAATCGTGTCAATGTTACTCACTTCAATATCCAACTGCTTCATATTCTGTAAGAGTGGTGACGGGTCTTCTTGTCTTGGATTCAATCCCAAATCAAACAGAATCGTGTTCTCATCTGTGCGGACCAGATACGATACCCCTAGTTCTTTCCGCAAATTATCCCGACGTGCATGCCAATCTATCAACGGTAAAATCGATAGATGCTTGGTGGTGCCGACATCTGTTAACTTAGAATACGTGCTCTGCTTCCACTCCTCCAATGCTCTCTGTTTCCCCTGACGAAACTTCTTCAATTCTTTCTCTAGCTTCTTATCTTCAAACAGATACTGCAGTCTGACCTTCAGTCCGGCTTCAGTTAAGGGGGCCAACAACTGTTTTATAACAACCTCAGGTGGAACGATGGTTTCACCAAGCTCAAAGACCATACAACTCGTAATACCATGCACTGGTGCAGGCATCGACGATGGCGGAACAACGAATTTAACATCCTTACTCTTAGACACGCGATCCTTCCACGATTCAATATACTCCTCCAAATCCTCTAGAGGAACTTCAACAAACACAATAAACCGCATAACCCATCCCAACTAATCCTAACCCAAGATAGATAAAAATCCATAACCTCTAAGACATACCTCACCCCCACCAATAACAGATCTCCAGACGCCTAAATTCTAGTCAAAGGTTAATCAAGAAGAATAAGCAGAGGTAAGCCTCCTAAAACACAGCCACGTCAGAAGCCGCGATGGATCAGATCAGCACCCTGTTCCATGTATTCCTTATTGGTCATCTTATAATTCAACAAAAAAGAGAAAGGGGGAGGCAAGACCTCCCAGGTAACAGCTAGTTGTTCTCTAACCTTGGATCAAGGTCCAAGAACAGTATTATGATAAAACTTGACATCATCGGAGCAAAGATTTAGGATATCGACTGATTCGGGACCTCTAAGGATTATTATGTTGCAGAATACAAATCCTTGGAGGGTTATGGGCCCATTTTCAAGATATGAGTCATCCACAAGCAGCATTCCGGTTGCGCCATCAGCACATTCGATGCTATTGCGATAGATTAGGATCGTTGCTAACACAGGATCCCATTGCTCGATGTAAATTCCAACGCCTCCGAAGATGGAGGGCAGTGTACCAATTCCCTGCATCTTATTCTTTGCAATGATGCATAAAGAGTTCCCGGGATGAACTTCCATACCCCACGCGACACTGTCAAAAGTATTGTGTTGGATCTTGAGTAGAGAGTCTTTGAATACACCTAAGTCAACGATACCACAGCATATCGATTTGAAGCTACAATGCTTCACTGAGAAAACGCCCTTGAGTTGGTTAATGTAGAGGAAGTTGGAACCGCTGATTTGGATTCCGTTTGCAGCACTGGATCCAAACCCGAAGTAGGCATCACTTAGAATTCCTTCCATTTCCAACCGGTGACAGAACAGGTTGAAGTAAGAGACTTCATCTTCAATAAGCTCCAGTCGCGATATACCTGCAACCCAGAGAGGATTAATAGAGGTAGCCGTTAGCCACTCTGCTCCAGGAATATGCCATACTTCAGATTCACCTACAACACGAATGGTCATGTCGGAGATCTTGATGTTATATGGGTGGCGTTCTGTACTCTCGGTGTCTGCATCTTGGTAGAAGAGAAACATCTGAGCAAACCCAACCTGTTGTGGACCTTCAAGGCCAAAGATTGGATCTGAGAGAAGGGGGAATGGTTGGTCTTCGGTGTTTTGGATGATGGTTTTTCCAGTCCCAGCCCCCTTGAATGTACCGTCGAAGTTCACGACAACAATTTCTTTATTCAGATAGAACGTTCCGCGACCTAATCGAACTGTACTCCCTCGATGTTCGACTGCTTCGTCAAAGGCAGCTTGTATCCTTAGCGTATCAGTGATACCAGAAGCGTCCCCAGAAGCCGATACAAAATAGGTTCGATGTCCTCGGTGAGCGACAGTGGTTCCTACATTGATGCTAGCGAGGGCTAAAAGAAAACACAGTCCGATTGCAATTGTAATCACTTTACGAGTTTTTAATCTCAACATTATTCCCTCCAGCTGGTCGCCCCTCCAATTGGGCAACCAGACAGAGTGGCTCAAGAATGGCTTGCCTGGGATTTCTATGCAAGTGAACCAGGTGGTTTCAAAACGGCATCAAACAGATGAAAGAGAACCCGATATTAAACTAATCAGTTGAAGAACGGAAAACGAACGGGGTGAAGTAGACCTAAAATAGCCTTCTAAGCGCTAGACACCAGCGTCATCGATAAGCTCTTGCAGCCGAATAGAGCTCATTCCCACAAACTTTCTCTGCGGATACATAACCTGAGCTTCCGCCCATTGAGTAAAAGGTGCTTGTTTAACGGATTCACTGATTAGCTCAATATCGTGAAGTTTCTTTGCAGTACAAAAATGGATTAAAGTGGGTTCATCAGCAAAAATGAAGGAATTCCAATACTCAAATGGATACTGCTCATGGAACCACTTTACAATTTCATGCGGAGGGATGCTGTCCTCTTTAAGCCCGATAAGAATCCAGAAGCTATTGACACTCCCCTTACCAAAAATGGGACGAATGGTCAGAAGAACTCCTCCGCCTTCCCGAATTTCTTTTAGTATTTGACGGACTCGACGGGGGGTTAACCCGGTCAGCGATGCAATCTCAGAAGTTGGCATTCGTGTATCTTCAATTAAACATTTGAGGACACGTAATTGTGAATGAGTAAAGGTAACCTTTCGTCCACGGTAAACATACTTATGTTGGGGTGGTAGAGCCGTTGGGAACACAGGTTCCAATATATGCAACTTCACCTCCGTTACAGAATCGAATCCCCGGAAGAACTTCACCAATTCCACAACACCTGTGGTACCACTCACTTCACCCCCCACATCAAACACGCGAGGTCCTACTCGAGCTACTTCCAAGACCATATGATTGCTTCCAATCGCATCAATAAACTCGTCATCATGTTCAGATCCGTCGGTGGTTATCCACGCAAGAAAAAAGTCGGCATCAAGCATTTCTAGCCTTAACTGTGGGATGAATTGTTGAATTACCCCTGATTCAATGAGCTTATCCACACGCTTCTTCACCGCTGTACTCGACATACCCACCTGACGAGCTAGCGATCGATACGATGTTCTACAATTGCCCATTAACGTCGCGATAAGCCGTTTATCCACTAGATCCACGGCAATCACCCTAAACCCATCACTAGCAACTGTAATACTTTCATCCTGTAAATATCCATCCAATATGCAAAAATCATCTGCGATAACACACCAGCGCCATGCTCCAAATATTCTTTCTTCGTCACCCAAATGCTTCTTTAAGAACCGTCTAGAAAACATCCCCCGATGACACGCTCGATTGACATCAAAATCGTAGACATCACTAGGACGCCTCAATTTGAGACACTACTCTATCGATGCCTTGCTCCAATGCCCTCAAAGAAATATCAAAACCGCGTCGACTATCTTAACAAAGCCATCCCCAACGGATTTCGAAAGAAAATCCTCATCTTCAATAGCGTGCCGGTTGGCCAAATTGAATATGTTCCCATCGAAGCCTCAGGGTACCCCATCCACGGAAAAGAGATGATTGTCCTCCATTGCCTCTGGGTATTACGAAAAGCCCAAGGCCACCGACTCGGACAACACCTCATAGACGCTATGATCCAAGACCACCCAGAAACCAAAGCCTTCGTTACCATCGGACTCACCAACCACTGGAGCCCCTGGCTCAAAAAACACCACCTAGAACTCTACGACTTCACATCCATCAACTCCATCAACGTCTCCCACAAAACCAAACACATCGGCGAATGCTTTACCATCCACCTCATGTGGCGCCCAAACCCAAGAGCGAACAAGCGCCCCACCTGGAACCCCACACATCTTCTTAAAGGCATCACCTTTTGCATGGCACACCCCCTCTACCACCCACAACACCTGCAGATGCAAGATATCCTCCAACGCTGCAAAAAAAGGAACGAGTAAGACACCACGCCTCCTAATCAATAAAGACCGTTTATAAGCAACGATGAATAATGCCAGCGCCTTGTTCCATGTATTTGTTCATCACTCATCGCGAATACTTTGATCCGTTTAGGCGTTTCGAGATCACATAATCGTAACAATGTAGAAATCGTGATAGGACACAAAGAGGGGCTGTCCTAAGGAATCCACAACTACCCGTTGATAAAACCAGAACTCGTCGTACCACCCATATGACCCCCTACCTCTCCGAATGATAGAGAGTTGCATATCAACGAAATACACATCCGTGAAATTCAACTGCAGATAGAGTGGTCCAACATAGCTGCCTAACCGCTCATATTCAAAACCAGCGTAACCAGACATTTCCCAATACCCTCCCCGCCAGAAAGATGAAGAACTAGATGAATCAAAACCATACGGACCCCACCGTTGCACGATAAGACCATCATGGGAGGCAAAAACAACAGGCATATGATTCCCCCCAGATTCCAGCGCGGTCGCATTCAATGTCATATTCATAGCCAGAAAATACGTACAGTTTGCCACATACGAAATTACTCGTCTACCCGGCGTAACATACGGATTGAACGTATGATTGATGGTCATATAACGAAACAAGGTCGCATTTGACAGAAAGCTCGCTTCACTAATGGGAACTACCGAGTACTCGAGAACCCCTTGATAAAAACTCGCGTCTGAAAAATTGCTTACCCCACCGACGGGAATCAAAGAGTACTCAAAGGTTTCTGCCATCATCAGCGCTGCAGCTTCATCCGGCGTATCGAACCAGCGACGCTCCATATACACAAACGAGCCCGGCCACTGCGTTCCAACACCCCACCACCACGCCCATAACGGAAGCAGAATAATCCCTAATACCACCACAAACACAAAACATACAGCAACAACCCACTTCCAATGAAGCTTACCTTTACCCTTTATCACCACCCAACCCACCAACACTAACCCTAACTCCCCCCTCACTTATAAACAACCATTCTAAGCCCCCCCCACAAGGC
>JBHLPR010000038.1:17815-20741 GCA_048939245.1 Promethearchaeota archaeon
AAAAAACAGAACAATGCACACAATAAAGATTGTAAAAAAAGAGAAAAAGGGGAGACATCGCAGCCCAAATGAAAACGGGCACTGGAAATCGCGATGAAAGCCATTAAATCGAAGCAAATCTTTCTCTACACGCTTGAAATTACCAAAACCCATACAGAAAAGGAGTAGGCAATGATGTCTCAACATGCTTTGGTACGAGAACCCGGAGCCCAATTTACTCGCTGCATTTCTTCTCACCCATTACATCACACCGTCAATGTTACGCGAGCACAAACTCAACATGCAGACTACATTAACACGTTAGCCGAACTCGGGTTTGAAGTCATTCAATTACCTCTTGACGATACCCACCCAGATTCTTGTTTTGTAGAAGACACCGCTGTCATCCATTCTGGCAAAGCCCTCATAACCCGCCTTGCCAAGAAGAGTCGTCAAGGCGAAGAAAAACCAATCGAGGAACTACTCCAAGAGTACTTACCGGTGCAACGCATCATGGCTCCCGGCACCCTCGAAGGAGGGGATGTCATTCGGTTACCCACCCGAATAATTTGCGGGATTAGCCAGCGTACCAACCGTGCCGGCGTGGACCAGATGCAGACCTATTTTGGCGTACCTGTCAATCCCATTGTTGATCCCCGCCTCATTCACCTGAAAAGCCATGTCACCTACCTGAACCATAACATCATGCTTACCACCCAACCCTACACCAACCACCCAAGCCTATCCGACTTCGACAGCCTCATAGTCCCCAAAACCGAGCAATACGCGGCCAATACCCTCACCATCGATGACACCGTGATCATGCCCACTGGATACCCACAAACCCAGCACTTAATCAAAGAAAGGGGGTTTGACATCATCTGTTTAAACATGAGCGAATTCGCCAAATGCGACGGCGCCCTTACCTGCCTGTCCCTCCTCTTCTGAACAACACACTAGAAAAAGAGAGAAAGGGGAAAACACGCCTCCCAGATAAAAAATGCCACTCTAAAAGCAAAGGCGAATTATACCAGTGCTCTATCCCAGGTTCTCCATTTTATTTGTCCAAATTGGGTAAAAAGAGATGACCAAAAAATCACGGAGATGATTACTCCTAACACTTTTATCCTTGGATTTGGTGTTTTCCCCTGTTGGAGGGTGCAGGACTCATCTTTCAGTGAGCTCTGTAAACTTGATGAATACAAGAAAATGTTGTAAGGTGTGAAGCTAATACAAGTTGAATGCTGGAACTGCGGTTGCATTGTAAAACCAGATAGCTTAGGTTGCTGCCCTATCTGCGAAGTCCAATTCCCCCGATTTATTCTCAGCATTCGAATCATCGACGAAGCCACTACAGAACTCCAACACCTACCACACCCAGACCCCATCAAACGCAAAGAAGCCGAACTCGCGACCTCATATTATGAATGGATTCAAGAAGAATTTATCATCGATGACGCAATCCAACCATCCGATTACACCTTCCCAGAATACGAGCGGCCCTCACCACCAACACTCCCACCGACACCCATCCGACAACCCAGCCCTAGAAGTATAACCGGAGCATCACGAATACCAGATGAGGAAAAACGTTTCGATGCTGTTTACAAAATTGTCACATTGGGAGAAGAAAATTCAGGAAAAACTGAAATCCTCGACCCCTTTGTGAGAGGTAAATTCGAACGCGACTACCAGCAGACCCTAGGAATTGATGTAGGTACCTACGATGCCAGAATTGACCATCACTTCTTTAAAATACTCGTTTGGAACCTTGCAGGTCAAGACATTTTTCGCGATCTCCGCACCCGTTACTGTCAAGGCGCCACTGGAGGACTCCTCTTCTTTGACTGCACACAACCCCACACCCTGCAAACCCTCCCCATCTGGGTCAAAGGATTTCGTGAAGCCGTCGGACCAGAACCACACCTCTACCTCATCGGAACCAAAGCGGATAAGACCAACGAACGGAAGATTCAACCCAAAGCAGCCGAAAAACTCGTAAAGGAATTAGCCGTGAACAGATACTACGAGATTCCAACCACACACAAAGAAGTTATCACGGATATCATGAACACCCTAGCATTACACATTTTCCAACATCACAAAACACTACGTGGCACACCTAACTTATAACAAAATTCGAAGAAACCTAACCACCGCTCAACCAAAAATAAAAAAAGAGCAAGAGGGCGAGGGGAAACCTCCCAGAAGACCGACATACTAGAAGCCGTGATGGAACACACCAGCACCCTGCGCTATATATTCTTTTTTCGTGAATCGCGGTAGTAGTGTGTTGCAGGTTTGATAACAAATAAGATAGACAACCCCGCAAATGAGAAGTGGAAGGTGGAAATGGTGAACCTAAAACCCGACCAACGCAAGTGGTGGATGCATTTTCTCATCGTAATCATTGGTTTCAGTCTAGGATCCTGCCTAATCACTCTTGGCCTTTTTGCCCCTATTCCCCCCAATGCCTGTAACACCCCCAGCATCACCACTATCTTCGACGCCGATATCACCGGCACCCTCACCCCCAGTACTCCCAATATCACCACCCACCTTGGGCAGTGCACCCAAATCAGCATCTACACTCACAACGATATTCCCTTCACTCTCCAAATCATAGATGATAACGGATACCTCTACCTCTCCGTTCCAAACTTCGCTAACAACACAACCAATCACCAATACCTCAAAATCACCCTATTCTTCGACGACTACTCCCTCCTCGCACTCCGCGAAGCCACCGATGCCCCCATAGACCTCTCAGTCACCGCAATCTATATCTCCGATGTCCTCCCCTGCTTCGACTACCATGAGTTCACCATCCGCTACGGACTCCCCATCATCGGCATCCTCACCTTCCTCCTCAGCACCTACAGCACCTACAGCACCTACAGCACCCTACGCCAACATTCAACATTATTCGAGGAAACCTAGCTTCCAC
>JBHLPR010000005.1:0-71620 GCA_048939245.1 Promethearchaeota archaeon
TCCTCGAATCGTTCAACAGCTTTTTGATTAATCAGCCCAAGGTTTTCTCGTTCCTGTTGAAGGTTGGATAGCTCTCTGCGTAAAGTATGAGCTTGACCTGAGTCTATAGGAAGCAATGGGGGATCCAATCCCTCCGTCTTCTCTTTTTGTGTACTATATCGTTCTTGCCACTGTTCAATTCGTCCTTCAATTTTGGAACGCTTCAGTGTTTCTGCATTTACTTCTTCTAATAATTCATCGATTGTGAAACCTAATTGACGACTTTCATTTTCACTTGTTGTAATTTTAGTTTCAAGCGCCTGAATTTGCTCAGTTAGATTGGCAACTTCTGCCTCCAATTTTTCTAACCCAGCTTGATTTTGCTCGATTTGTTCTCTGCTAGATGCTATTTCCTTTTCTTTCTGCCTAAGCTCCTTCTCCGCATCTGAAATGTCTTGCTGTAAGCGATTAAGCTCTCCTTTGGAGTATCGAGCTTCACTGGTTTTTTCAGTGAGCTTGAGCTGGGTTTCTTGAAGTTTGGATTCATATTCATCTAGCTGAGTCCGTAGCCCAGTAAGATTAGGATCTAGGCTGCTTCTCTCTAAGGTTGAAAGACTTTGTTGTAACTCTTCGCGTTTGTTAATCAGCGTTTGAATTTCTAACTGGCCTTTTTCTAATTTTGTTTCTAATGTTTCCTTCGTTTCTTCTTCTTCTTTCAAAGACTCACGAAGTTTTGTTATACTTGCTTTGAAATCTACGAGCGCTTCTTCTTGAGCAGCTTGGGTATCATATGCTTTGTCGTATTCCATTTTTACTTTATCAAGGAGCTTCTGATTTTCTCTTATTTCCTCATCGGCCTGTTCAATTTTATTCGTCCATTGTTGATACTCTGCCGCGATTTTTTTAAGAAGAGTACGAAGGTCTTTGAGTTTTTTCTGTAACTCTGGAATTCTTGCCTCTTCCTCCAATGTTAACGAAGAAATCCCCTTGTAAAAACCACCTGTAAATGTACGATTAGGTTCAACAATGTCACCGTCGATAGTGATTTTTCTTACACCTGCAGCTTTGATGTTGCGAGCAAGTTTCAGATCTTTCACGATAAGTGTGCGACCAAACACATATTCAAATGCCAGGCGAAATTGATCATCAAAAGTAAGTAAATCAAGTGCGTTTCCTACAACGCCTTTTTCTCCAGCTTTGTATGAATAAGGGTTGGTTTTGATTGTATCAAGAGGAATAAACGTAGCACGCCCTATCCGGCTCTTTTTCAAATGTTCAATGCATTTTGTAGCGGTGTCTTCATTATCTACAACGATGAAATCTAACCGCCCCCCACCCGCTACCTCAAGAGCTGTCGCATGCTTTGTAGAAGTTTTGCCTAAGCTTCCTAAAGTCCCATAAACACCCGAAAGTCTATTTTCCTTTGCATATTTCATGACAGCGTCGGTTGCAGCTTTTCGTGTCAAACCATATTTTTTGAATTCACGAATTGTTTTAAGCCGAGTTTGAGCCTCAAGAAGTTCTTCCTTTGATGTCTGGATTAATTCACTAAGTTCTTCTTGTTTGTTCTGTTTTTCTTGTTGTGTAATCAGAAGCTGACTCCTTTGCTCCTGAAGAGCAACTATTCCTGTTTCAAGATTTTGAAGCTGCTGTTCAAGTTTTTGGCATTCTCCTTTATAATCGTCCCGTGCAGACTCCTGTTCGGGGAGAAGAGCATCACTGTCATCAATCTGGTTCTTAAAATCAGTAATCCGTTTCTCATTGACCTGAAGTAGCGCAGAAGTTTCACCAAGCTCACTTTTCTTTGTCTCTATCGTTTCTGTTAACGTAAGAATTTCTTCTCTTAATGACAAATATTCGGCGTCTGGAGAAGTGGTTTGCTTAGATAGTTTTGAAAGCTGTGCACGAATTGGTTCGATTTTCTCTCGATAAGCAGCTTCTTCAGTTTTGAGATTAGCTACTTCTGCTTCCAGTTGCTTATTACGTGCTTGTTCTTTCTTTTCCTTTGATTCGAGGTGTGCTAAGCTTGCAGTAAGTAATTCTGATTCTTGAGATATTTTTTCAGAAGCTAGGTGTAAACCTTTCAATAATTCACGGATGCGAGTCACTTCGATTTCCTTATTATGTTGTGTCTGATCCAGCTTCTTGATTTTCACTTCATCTGTCTGTACACTTTGTTCAAGGGCAAGTTTCCGATTTTTTGCCTCTTGACGTTGAGTTTCAAGTTCTTCGATATTTGTAGAGTAATTGGAGAATTCTTCTTTCATTGCCTCAAGCCGTTCTTCGATTCTCGCGAGTTCAGCAAAAATCAAATCTCTTTCGAGTTGTTTAAGCTTGTCTGTGATTTCTCTCCATCGGAGGGCATCCTTCCTGTCTTTCTCCAATCGCGTATATTCTTGGCGAATTTCCTCGGTACGAAGCTGCACCATGTGTAGGTTTTGATCAACTTTTACTAATTCACTCTCAATCTGCTGTTTCTTCTCATCAAATACCGATATTCCCGCTACTCCCTCAACAACTTGGCGAATTTCGGTGGGTGTCATTGTGATGACATTAGCTAATTCATTTTGCATCACAATATTATGTCCTTCAGGATGTAACCCTGCGACCGCGATTGTATCTATCATTTCGGTACGTGTAACACGCTTGCCACCTATTCGATAGGCACTAATTCCTGTCTCATCGACTTCACGACTAATTGTAACCTCATCTGCATCAATTGGAAATTGTCTATCTTCATTATTGAATACAAGGCTGACGCGGCATAGCTTCGCAGGTGAATTCTTTGTGCCACCATTAAACAACAACGAAGCGAAATTCTCAGCACGGAGAGATTTACTACTTAACCGTCCTAGTACGAAACATACAGCATCCAAAATGTTACTTTTGCCACACCCATTTTCACCAACAATAGCGGTGAATCTTCTACCTAGATCTATTGTGGTTTTTCGTGAACTGAAACTTTTGAACCCTTGAATTGCTATCTGTTGTAAGTAAGCCACGAGAAGAACGCCTACACTCTTCCTTTTATACTTTGGTCAGACGTGCAATGATTGAAAATACCTATACAAAAAGATCTCGAACTTCCTTTTGAAATTCTGAAAATAAGAACGTTGATTCACGAAGGAGTAAAAGCTACTGTGCTAGCTTTTTCCAATTTTTTCGACAGCCGACCTTAAACTCCGAATAATTAAACCTAAACTGGGAGCCGCATCCTTACCGGCGATGGCGACGACCAGTGTTTTTGAAGCAGTAACAGCTACAGTATACCCCTTGTCTGTTTCAAGGTACATTGCTTGTACAGGACCTTGATCGACCGCCTTACTTACTGTCTTCGTTTCTTTCATCAGCCCTATGATACTTGAAGTGATTGCGTTATGGTCCATATCTCGTAGAGTCTGACCTGCGACTACCTTTCCCGTTTGGGAAGCCGCAATGAGCCCCTCAAGTTCGGGAATAGTATCCATTATTTCTGCAAGAATCTGTTCAACTTCTTTTTTTCCTAGCATTAAAGCCACACCCATCGCCATGGGAATCTGGCAATAGTGGTTGCAATAAAAAAGATTTCACTTCCTTGTTTAAAAACTGTCCGTCACAAATGGAGAAGCAATAGATTTTTTCAAAACTTCTCCATTAAGTCCGAACAAGAGGGAACTTTTATAACTTCAATAAGAGACCACTAGTCAGTGGCTAGAGAGTGTGGAGTACGATGATTGGCGGAAAAGCGTTAAAAGACTCACTCAAACGTCTTGGCGCTCATGAAGGTGTTCGTGGCGTCATAATAACCAACATGGAAGGCTTACCAATCAGCTCCAATTTAAATGCCGAGAAAACTGAGGTTATCGCAGCACTTGTCACATCATTGGTAGGTAAAGCCAAACGTGTCGTCGATGAACTAGGAGAAGGCGGCATGAATTTCCTAACTATTTCAACCCCTCAAGGGGAAGTCATGGTCGCTCCAGAAGAAGACTATATTCTCATTGTCATGCGAGGATGAGAAATTCAAGTTCTCCACACAAGAATTAAAAGTCATCTCCCGAAGATAAAGCTCAGCTAGCCCCATGGAAAGGGATCAACCGTGTCCATAACCGTACGGCAATTTGATGAAATCCTCTCCGATGTCATCAAATCCGAACCAGGAATCAAGAAAACTATTCTCGTCGACAGAACAGGATTAACCATTGCTCATGTCTCCAAATTCTCATACTACCCAGTAGATGTAGATGGCATTGGCGCTATAGCCAGTGCTGTTTTTTGTGCTAGTGAAGAACAGGGGAAGAGTCTTGATGTAGGCGATTTAACAATCGTAACATCGGAGTTTGGTGATGGTAAGATCTTCGCCGCCGGCGCTGGTAAAGGTGTATTGTGTGTTATTACCGACAAGGAGGTAAATATCGGTATGATACGCCTGACAATGATGAAGGCAGCTGCTGAGCTCGCTAAAGTGCTAGACGAGTTTATGGCTGAGAAACCTGCTGTCGCGGCAGGAAAGACAGACGCTGAACGGGAAGAACTTAAGGCTGCATTGGGAGAACTTGAGAAGGGTTAGTGGGGACGGGACAGGAGCAACGCGAACAGTGAAGGAGCCGTCCTACTTTGAAGAAAGACACACAGGGCAGAATACATTTTAAAATCGTCTTCTGGGGACCCTCCTTGTCCGGTAAGACAACAGCGCTTCGTTGGATTTATGATAATGTAGAGGGATTAAATAAGGGCGGATTTACTTCAGTTGCAGACCACACCGGACGAACCCTCTTTTTTGATTATACACCTATGCAAGCTACGGCTCAGGTGGTATTTGATGTGTATACTGTTGCTGGTCAACGACGACACCGTGGTCAACGAAAAGTAATCCTAAGCGGCGTTGATGGCATTATCTTTGTAGCAGACTCTTCACCTGATCAAATGGAAGCAAATATTGAAAGTATGGCAGAGCTTCGTTCGTTTGTAAGCGAAGAACTTGGACACTCAATCAGTCTTGTTGTAATGTTGAATAAACAAGATTTACCCAACGCTATGCAAAAGAAGGTCATGCTAGCGAAATTGGGTTTGGGGAATGCACCAAATTTCACGACCTGTGCCCTTACAGGTGAAAATGTTAAACGTGCATTTCGTCAAGTGACTCGCGATATCTTGATGTACCATTTGTACCCTAAGACTTCTGCAAAAGCATCTGCGAGTTAGACTAAAATTGATGATACCAAGCTCCCCCGAAATTGAGAAAATTTTGGAGAGTCTAACAGAGGCAGTTGATGAAATTGAAGCGGCCGTTGTAGTAGGAGTTGACGGACTTCCTATTGCAGCTAAACTTCCAGAAGAGTATGATGAAACATTATTAGCCGCAATGAGCGCAGCTTTACTTACTGTTGGAGAAAGGGCAGCATCAGATCTAGGGAAAGGCGCGCTTCACCAAGTTTTTGCTCAAGGCGGAAAAGGGGCTGTCATTATGGTTGCAGCTGGGTCAGACTCAGTCTTAATGGTAAGCACCAATACTTCATCCCTTGCAGGACTTGGACTAGTTTTTATTAATATGGAACGCGCTGCAGAAAAAATTGCTAAGAAATTAAACCGATAATTATTTAGAAACTCTTTAAAAAGAAAGGTTAAATATCTCGGACAGTTGGCTCTATCCGGAGACTTGTTAGTGACTAATCTTGTTGGACCCATCTATCATCTATATTCTTGGTATCTTTGGCGCCAAATCAAAGATAATCCGATGCCTACTCATGTGGGTATAATTCTCGATGGAAATCGACGATATGCCAAACTACAAAATCAAGAGAGTATTTTTGGACACACTGTGGGAGCCCAACGTATTGATGAAGTCCTTGACTGGTGTTTTGAAGCAGGAGTAAAGGTTGTTACTATTTACGTCTTTTCTACGGAAAATTTTTCGAGAAAAGAAGAAGAAGTACAGCACATCATGGAATTAGCTAAGCAAAGATTCGAAACCGTCGCTCGATCGGAAGTAGTTCACCGTCATAAAGTTAGGGTGCGGGCAATTGGTCAATTTTCTTTACTTCCCCAGTCAGTTCTTACTGCGATCCAAGAAGCAGAAGCAGCAACCAAGGACTATGATAACTTTCAATTAAACGTAGCAATCGGTTATGGTGGTCGTACAGAAATTGTTGATGCGGTTAGGGATATAGCGAAAAAGGTTCAAAATGGCGCCCTAGATCCATCCGAGATTTCTGATGCCACAATAGAGAAGCATCTCTATACAGCAGGTATTGCTGATCCCGAGTTAATTATCCGAACTTCAGGAGAAGAAAGATTATCAGGATTTTTATTATGGCAATCAGCTTATTCAGAACTATATTTTGCTGACGTGTTTTGGCCTGAAATTAGGAAAATTGATTTCTGGCGTGCATTACGGACTTATCAACGTAGAGATAGAAGGTTTGGTAATTAGAGGAATGTAAAATGCGACGGAAAAAAAAGAACGCTATCGCCTTATTGGTTGATAGCAGCATTTCTTCAGATCTTTCCCATATGCTAACCAGACTTAGACCACTTTTGGAAGAAATTGGAAACATAAAAGTTGGAAAAGTAGTTCTTTTTCAAGACCAGGCAGTTGATTGTTCTAAGGCTATTGCCCAAGAAGGCTTTATTCCAGTTATCGTCCACGATGATCTCGACATCCATGTTGCTCTTGAGGCTATGGAATTCATTTATAATGAGAAAATCGAAACGGTTGCTATTGCAACAGAAAATGAAAAACTATTACCTCTTTTCAGTCGTGCAAGGGAGTTGGGAAAAGAGCTGATATTATTATGTACAAAAGATGAAGTAAATAGTGGGCTCCACAACTCTGCAGATGTAGTACTTTCAATCGCTAGTTGAAATTATCTATAATAGACCACGCTTCATAAGAAGAGAAAATTCTTCCATTGTCAAACGTTCTCCACGTTTGTGTTTCTCGAGTGCAACGGTTGCCTTCTCTTCGAGGCGTTCTTCGATTTCCTGGATTTTTTCTACTCGTCGTCTGACGCGAATTTCACCTAACTCTTTTCTTAGCCTGCTGTTTTCTTGTCTGGCTTCAATATAACGACGATGAGTTTCATCTGCTTCACGGCGGGTTTCGAGATATTGACGATGTGATTCATCCGCTCGTTTTCGGAGTGCATCAACCTCTTCATAGGCCTCAATCATATGTTGATTTTCTTCTTGAGACAGCCGGGCGAACTCGAGTACTGAGTTATGATGCGCATTCATTAATAGTCTTAAATCCTCAATTTCTGTTCGAGCCTTTGCACTTTCCTTTCGTTTTGCTGCAACTTCTTCAGCAAGTTTTAATTCAGCTTCAAGTTCTGCAATCTGTTCAATAATTTCCTTTTCACGTTTAAGATCTAGAACCTGTGTCTGTAGAGACCAATCAAGTTCACGTATCTTGCGTCTTAGAACATGAGATGGAGCGGAAGCCTTTTTGAGGATTTTCTCAGAATCATCTTCATCGACTTGTCGCTCATCTACCTTATCCTTAAGCTTCGTATAGATTTCGTCGCGTTTTAGTTTGAATTCCGCGACCTTCTGATTGTACTCATCGCGTTTTTCTCGATGTTCACGAGCCTTAGAGAGCCATTCTGCTACTTGTGCATTGAGTTTATCCCTTTCTTTAACTAGTTTTTGAGCTTCAGCATTAAGCTCATCTCGTTTCTCACGCAATGAAGTTGCCAGCCGGTTGATTTCGGCAAGCTGCAGAACCGCGTCCTCTGCCACTATACCACCTTATACAAGAAAACGTCTAATGCGATTTTTTGAAGTGACTTGGTGTATGGAAGAGGGATTTTTAAAACTAACGGAGCTTTACACCTTCTGAAGGAAACCTTCAATAGAAGATAGAGAATCTATTGAGAATTCATTGCTTCCTCTAAAATTATTCGTGCGTCGACACATTTTGCACCTTTCGAGTAGGAAAATACCGGATTCAAATCGAGTTGGTTAATAATCGAGTAGTCCATTACTAATTTCGAAACCTTCAGCAGAATTTCCTTCAGTGCCTTAAGGTCGCTTGGTTCTTGTCCACGGATTCCTGTGAGAATCGGATAGCCCTTGATTTCCTTAATCATCTCTCCTGCATCATATTTCGTAATTGGAGCCACCCGAAAGCTCACATCTTTTAGAACCTCCACAAAAATACCACCTAACCCAAACATGAGGGCGGGGCCAAACTGGGGATCCTTTATGGCACCGATGATGACTTCAATGCCTTTGGGAGCAAACTCTTCTACAAATATACCTTTGATATGTGCCTTTTTCTTATGTTTCTTTACATTAACCATAATAGTCTGGTAACCCTTTCGAACTCCATCAGCGTCCTTTATGTTTATTAGCACTCCACCAACATCGCTTTTGTGAATAACATCAGGGCTTAAGATTTTGAGTACTACAGGATAACCAATTGTTTCTGCAGCGTTTACAGCTTCGTCTTCTGTTACTGCCACTTTAAATTGAGTAATTGGAAGTTTGTATTCCTGAAGTATGGTCTTGGATTCATTTTCCAAGAGATATGTCCGATTTTCCGACTGTGCTGTTGAGATAATATCATCGATTATTGACATGAAAGTCACCGGGTGATTCATACATCAAGACCTGCCAAATTAAAACCTTTTAGTAGAACAAGGTTATCGGAAGACTTCAAATCCCTCTCCACCGGTTAGGGCATTGGAGACATGAGAAAATAATAGATCAAGGTTGTCCATATTCACCGCTGATAAGGGCACCACGTCAAGACCTGAAAAGATACGATGAATGGCATTAACTAATTCACTAGATAACTCGACTTGTAACTCATTATGTGATTCCCGAAGCGCGTAAATAAGTTGATCACTGTCATCTAGCCAATTTGTAACCTGCTCCATGTCATGCTCACTTAGAAGATCAGATCTTGATAAGATGTTCAGCTGAGGTAGATTAAATCGGACCATGACTGATGCAGAGAGTAGAAGTGATGATATCAGTCCGGTCGGAGTTTTTCCTAGTGCAGCATCAATTAAATAGATGAGCATTTTACTCTCTTCAGCGAGACTGGACACTATTATTGGTCCTGTTTCTCGAAAAGCAAATAACTCAATTTGGCCGGGTGTATCGAACAATAAAAAATCAACGCCGAGATCTTTAATTTCTTCTTGAAGTGTTTCTATATGAGTGCTTATGAGGTCAATCGATGCGATTAGCCCGCCATTTGGACCGAGGTTATATTTTTCCATAATCCCTTGTAGAGAGACAAAATCACGAACATCGATATCTGGTCCATAAGGTAATTGAAGGACCCCAGGGTCTAAATTTACTGTTCCGACACTTAATTTCGCATCTCGCAACCAACGAGCGAAACTATAGGTAAGAGTTGATTTTCCTGACCCAGCAGTACCAACAAAGTAGAGAGCGTGCACTTTTCAAATTACACCTCTGGGTTAAAGTTCCTAAGTTTCCGAACAAGATCTTCAGTTTTCTTCAGAGGTGAAAGATATAATGGGATTTTTTCAACCTCAGCGATTTTACAAGCAACAGGATCCACTTTTTTTAGACCATGAAGAATGACAACTGAAGGGCGTACTGCGGGTCCTAATCCCATTTGCGATGTTCGAATAGCAACCATAGGAGACCGCCCAGTACTTACATGTGTAAAGATAGCGGCACGGTTTGGAGTAGCACCATAAAGTTTGATCATTTGTTCAGGGGAAAGCTGTAGGATTGCGCGGAGACTATTGATTGTTGTATACCCGAAGATTTCACGATCCGGAATTATATCCTTAACGATAATTTTACACTCAAGGTGATCGGTAAGTAATTTTGTTGGAATTGCTGAAGGAAACTCCCGAATGTCTAAGAGAATATCAGATGGAATTTCCTGACCAAGCAAGCGAATGAAAGCTTTGACAATTTGACCCCCCCTATTTTCATCTATCAGTAGCAAGCTCTCAGCGAACTTCCGAATTGTTTCAACTCGAGGTGATTTTCTTCGCCCACTTTCGTAATCACTAATCACAGAAGGGGATATCTTGAGTTGATCAGCTAATTCATGTTGAGCCACACTAAATTGTTCCCGCCATTTTCTCATAATTCGCCCAGGATTCTCAGCTAGGGCGATTTCGCCTGCAATACTTCGAAGTAAGTTTTCGCGTGCACCTTGTTCCATTGTATCCATAAAAACACCTCTCAACTTAAAGCATCTTTGATGGCTCCCACCGAGTATAAATATATGAAAGTATAAGACGCGGGGCGGTAGAGTTAGGTGATTATATGCAACAAACATTTCCTACCCCGATTGATTTAATAGTTCTCGCTATTGCCTTCATCTGGGTTATCGCGGTTCTGGTTATTGGAGAAGGTCTACGACGATGGAAAAATTATCCAACAGCCATGACGCGAAAATTTATTCACCTATTTGCGGGCTTCTCAGTCTTCACAATCCCGTTTTATACTAATCCGTGGGCAGCCATCATTGTCGCAGTTTCGTTCGTTATCCTTATTTTTCTTGCATCACCAAAAAGCCCCATTAAGAGTCTCAAGACTATGTTTGAGGTAATGGCCCGTGAAGAAGACTATCTCTCAGGACATATTTGGGGGCCATTTCTCTATGCAATATCAGTCACCATCCTTGTTTGCTTTTTCACGCTTATTCCAAGCTTAGTGCCCTTTTTCGTCTTAGCAGCGATGGCTCTAACTACTATGTATCTTGGTGATGGAATTGCTCCTATGATTGGGGTAAAATTCGGGAAGCACAAATACACGGTTGGTAAATCGACGAGGAGCATTGAAGGGTCTATTGCAGTATTTCTTGCATCTTTGGGAGGAGTGGGGATTTGTTGGATTTTTCTCGACATCTTTGCTACAGGTGGTTTTCCCGTTTTCAATGTGTGGCAAATAGCCATTCTTGGGTTGATCTGTGCTATTTCTGCAACTCTAATTGAAGGAATCAGCCCGGCAGGTGTTGATAATATCACAGTGCCACTTCTTACCGCATTGATTATCTTTGGTTGTGCGTTGCTAATTTACCCACCAATGCTTTCGATGATTATGGTTCCGTAGGCATTTAGTCTAACTGGGTGTATGCTACCAGTTCCTCTGTGAATTGTCTGGCACGTTGCATTGAATTCTGATAGGGTTCAGAGAAGCCAAAGCGTTGAGTTAGTATAGAGAAGCGAGCGTTCACTTCAGCTATCCATTCTTGAGGGGGAAGAATTTCATTCCATTCGAATACTCTAAGTTTATCAGCAACACAGACAATCTTTTCTTCACATGTTTGAGGGATGAAATCACGTTTGGGAAGCCCTAATTTTTCTGCTTCGACTGCTGTGAATCCACCTAAGACGTGTCTTTCGACGATTAAAACGACGCTCATTGGATAATTTTGTTGAAGTAAAATCTGCCCTCCAATATACCCGTGTGTAATATCATGAACGCGTGCGCGTCCGATGTCATGGAGTAATGCTCCAAGTTCGATTAATTCATAATCCACTGTAATTTTCGGAGAGACCAGTTTTGCGATTTGAAGTGCCTTTTGTCGTGTTGCTTCGCAATGTCTCCGTATTTGTGCATCTGATAAAGTTTCATTAAGAAGGATCTGAGCGTCGGATAACGAAGGAAGAATGATAGACATTGGTTGCGTTTATAGAGTGCTACCATGTTTTAATTTTAGACCTTGCTTAATCTAATGGAGAATAACTTCACGGGGACCGTTTATGAAAAAGATTAGTGAACTTTGGGCGCTAGATGAAGAAATTCAGAATATCGCTGAACAAATTAGGGCACACGAAGAGAGAAGAAATTCATTTGCTTCGATTCTCCGAGCTAAACGCCATCGCTTGAATCTCCACAATAATCTACCATTGTCCCAAAGTTATCTAGTTGATGACAAACTTGCACGAGCAGTGAAACCTACAGAACTAAAGGGACTTCGAGTAGGTGGGATTGATGGGGGATTACTGAAAAAAACTCTAAGGGGTATCGAGTTAATGATTACGCGAGCCTGTGCGACAATTTTTGAATATACCCCCTCAAACCGTGTATCAGCAATTTATTATCCTGAAAAAACAACACCGCCTGCAGTGAAGGTTGAATTGAATCCATTCTCATGGCGAGAAATAGATGTTAATGCTTCCCTTGAGCGGCTAAAGGCTGAATTAGAATTAGCAATCCGAGTTCAGGATCACCATCCCGTCGAGCTTCTTCTAATGGATGGGTCATTGAGACCGCATATCAGTGACCGCCCACCAAGTCAATCAGTATTGTCTTCTAAGTATGAACGAATAAAAGTACTCTACGAAAAACTCTTTGAGAAGACCCAAGAAACAGGAACCCTTCTAGCAGGAGTTGTGAAGGATAGCCGTAGCTATCGATTTATCAGGATTCTAGGTGAAATTCTTCCTCATCTAATCAATCGCTATTCCGATCTGAAACCATTATTAAGCATGGATTATCGGTCAATTTTACGAACAGCTTATGATACGGATCTATTTTTTAGAATCCTCGATGTGGGAGAACGGTCTCCGATATTACGTTTAAACGAGTTCAATGTCGCTGAACCAATGGAAAATACGCAAAATAGTAACAATCTTGTTTGTATCTATCTTCGAACAGCGAGATTTGATTATCCTCTGCGGGTTGAAATTTTAATAGGTCCCCATGATCCTATCCGAATTGTTGAAAAAGTAAGCGCGATGTTATTACCTATGTCTTCGGATAATGAGGGATTCGCCCTTCCAACTGTCCTAATCGATGCAGATTCTCAAGCACGTCTTATTGAACATGATCTTGACTTTCTATTTTCTCAATTGGCAAATCGAATAGGATATCCAGAGAGCCTTTTGAAACTTCGCCGTGAAAGAATGCCATTTCATTAAAATGAAAAGGAGAAGACTGAATGACAACCGAAAACCTAGGAACCGTCGTCTGCACTGAAGATGGGCCTTCAACTGAGAAAATCTCATTTGTTATTGGTAAACGTGATGAAATTTCTGAAGTAGCACAAATACCTGTTCACGTTGGGCAATATGTAGCAATTGAAACTGAAGAAGGTCTAGTTATTGCTCATGTAGAAGAGGTTGTCAAGACAAACCGCTATTTCTCACAAGTTGATGCCGTCCACGAGTTCACACGATCAGGAAAACCCTTTGATGCTATTTTCCCTATTGATCGATGGGAATATGTGTTAGCTCAAGCAAGGCCTCTAGGTATTTTTGAGAAAGATCACATTCAACGAATTACGTACCCCCCTTCACCTGGGGCTATCGTCCAGTTGCCAGACCCCGATCTTCTATCTGAATTCCTAGGCTTCCACAAAGATGGAATCCACCTTGGCCATTTACTGTTTCATGAAATCCCAGCTTGTTTCGATTTGACTAAAATGTATCAGAAGCATGTAGCGCTATTAGCGATGAGTGGAGCGGGGAAGAGTTATGCAGCTACAGTGATGATTGAAGAACTCTTATCACGGAAGGCAGCTCAGGGCCGCCCAGCAATCCTTGTCATTGATGTTCATGGGGAATATTCGGGTTTAGCAGAATCTCAAGAGATCAAAGGAAAAAATATTGCTAATCGATTAGCAATCATACGAAGTCCACTCGTCGAATTAGCGACTCCACGAATGGGAGCAAAAGCCTTCGCAACATACTCCCCAGATATGGGGACGATTCAAGTTCGTGAACTTACTCGTATTATTCGTGCCATGCGAAGTGCCAGAAGAGGTCAGCCTTATGATTTGGGAGACTTGATTACTGCATTAGAACAAGACCCGTCAATCAATACTCGAACACGAGAAGCACTGCTGGGATGGCTTGATAACCTTCAAAGTCTAAACCTTTTCGGAAAGACATCAACACCTGAATGGAAGACATTAATGAAGCCTGGGCATGGGATAATCCTTGACTTAAGTGAGACTGTAAGTCTACAAAAGAAGCAAATTATTGTAGATGCTGTTCTTCGCCATTTATTCGATTTGAGACGAGATGACAATATTCCCCCCACAGTAGTATTTCTGGAGGAATCCCATCAATTCTGCCCGGAAACTCGTCGTGCTTTAGCTTTTTCAAAAGGTATCCTAGAAACCATCGCTAGAGAGGGGCGCAAATACAATTTTTCTTTATGTGTTATTTCGCAGCGACCTGTTCGGCTTTCAACTACTGTCCTTTCACAATGTGGAACAAACATCTTTCTTCGAATTACTAATCCCTACGATCTTGATCATATCAGAGCTACTTCAGAGAAAATCACTAAAGCGACCTTAACATCCATATCAAGTCTTAGTGTTGGAGAGGCTTTAGTTGTTGGTCAAGCTACCCGATTTCCAGTCTTTATCAAGATACGAAAACGGACAACAGAAGAAACCTCGTTTGGTGAAGACTTTGAAACAGTGGCGAAAAAATTTGAGAAGAAAGGGAAAGCCAAGTGATGGTGGTGGGCACGGCGGGATTCAAACCCGCGACCTCCGGCTTACCTAGGCTTCGCAAACGAATGTTTGGAGCGGCACCATATAAGGCTTACACACTCCATGCGATAAGCACGAAGTTCGGCGCTCCATCAGGCTAAGCCACGTGCCCTTATGAAATCTGTGATATTTTTCAATTGCTTAAATGTGTCGGCATGCCTATTCATCTTGTACAAGGAAGGTGAAATTGACTTCTGTTTCCGCGAATTTCAATCTCCCTTCAGCAGCTCCCTTTATAGTTGGTAGAGCATCACTAATTTCTACTGAAATGGCCCCTACTTTTGAAGAAATCGTTTCACTGGTTCTTTCTATTGCTTTCCTTAAATCCGGTGATTTTGTCGCCACATGAAGTCGGATATTTTGTGTAACGTGTAGTCCTGCTTTCTTACGTGTAGATTGAATTTGGCGAATTAAGTCCCGGGCAAGACGTTCCGCTTTGAGTTCTGGAGTCTCTGAAACATCAAGGTAGATTTTAGCAAATGATAACTCCTTTTCTTGGAAGGAGTCAGCCTTTACTTTTTTATGAATTTCCACAGTTTTTACGTTTGTTTGACTAGCAACAACATCATTGAAATGTTCAAGCTGAAATTCCTTCATTGAAGGTATAATGACTAGTCGTTGACAAGGCCAGCGAAGTTTAATTCCAGCTTCTTGTCGCATATACTGCACAGTTTCGACGATTTCCGCTGCCCATTCCATTTCTTGGCTTAACTCAGGGTCGATGAGTTTCTCATTTACCGAAGGCCACTGAAGCATGTGCACGCTGGTGGGGGCATTAGGTTCAGCAGAACGAATGAGTGCTTGATACATTTTTTCTGTTTGAAATGGTAAGACTGGAGCTAAAACTGTAAGAAGAGTGCGAAGGACATGATAGAGCGTTGTGAATGCTTGAGTTTTTGTTTCATCTTGAGAGCTAACCCACGTTCGAGGGCGGATGAGCTTAATATACCACCGACTCAGGTCTTTTACAACGAACTCTTCCATTAATCGAGGAACATAAGGTAATTCGTATTTATCCAATCGTTCAGTTACTTCTTTGATGAGTGTGTTCAATTGGGAGAGAATCCAGCGATCTTCCCACTGCAGATTCTTGGGGTTAAATTCGTGTTTACTTGGATCATAATCGGCTGCTTTCATGAAGGTGGTAGCAAAAACGTATACATTCCATAGAATCGATAAGCTACGTCGTGTGTCTTCAACATCTTTCCAGAGAAAGTGCATATCTTCTCCAGGCCCAGTACTCTTGATACTATAGATTCGAAGTGTCTCTGCACCAACTTTTTTCACTATCTCTTCTGGAAGAAGGCCTGTTCCCTTTGATTTGGACATAGGTCGACCTTGTTCATCAGTCGTGAAGCCATGCATATACACATTTCTGTATGGTTCTCGATCAGCTACAAGCATAGTCGAGTTGAAGAGCACGTTGAACCAGTTGCTAATTTGATCTTTGCCTTCAATGACAAATTCAGCTGTTTCCCAATTATCAAAGTCTTTTGTCCCATATGTAGCCCATCGTGTGGCCCATGGAGCAACACCACTCTCTAACCATACATCTAGAACATCGGGAATTCGTGACATAGTACCTTTGCATTTAGCGCAATTCCAGGTGACTTCATCAATCCAAGGTCTATGAAGGTTCTCAAGATTAATGTCTGTTTTTTCGGCTAATTCATCAAAGCTACCAATCACTTCCATTTGATTGCATTTATCACAGATCCAAATGGGCAAGGGTGCGCCCCAATAGCGTTGACGTGATATACACCAATCACGGAGATTTTGTACCCAGTTTCGGAACCAAGTATGGCCAGCCCAATCCGGAACCCATTTTACATCTTCGTTCTTTTTGATGATATCATTCCTAAGATTACTTACACGTAAAAACCATTGATCCGTAGCCAAATAGATTAAAGGGCTATTACATCGCCAACAATGCGCATATTCGTGTTCAATGGTATCTTGATGTACTAACAAGTTCTTCATACGTAAATCTTCAAGTACAGCTTCGCTTGCCTTTTCCACCCGCATTCCCGCGTATTTTCCTCCATCTTCAGAAAAAGTGCCAGAAAAAGTCACTGGACAAAAAATGGGAATTCCTTCCCGAACACCCACTTCGAAATCTTCCGGACCATGCCCTGGCGCCATATGAACAATACCAGTACCTTGTTCCAATGTTACATACTCATCACTTAATAGGACAGAATGAACTTTCTTTGAATCTTTATGGAATTGAGCTTGGCGAGGAACTTCATCAACCAAAGGGTGTTCGTATCGGAGACCGAGAAGTTCTGAACCTTTTACCTGTTCTATGACCTCATATGATTTGTTCAGTAATGCTTGGAGAATGATATTGGCTAACCCCTTTGCCAGAATCCAAATTTCATGATCAACACGAACCCTAACGTATTCATATTCGGGGTTCACCATCACAGCCATATTCGCTGGTAGGGTCCAAGGAGTCGTAGTCCAAATAATTATGAATTCATCTTTTCTGCCAATTACAGGAAACTTAACCCAAATTGAATAATCTTCAATTGTGCGATACTCGTGCTCGCGTTTTGCTAAAGCTGTTTCACAGCGAACACAGCAATCAATCGATCGTAAGCCACGATATAAAAAGCCGCGTTCATGGGCACGTTTCATCAGATACCAAGTTCCTTCAATGTAAGGGTTATCAATTGTGCGATAGGGATGTTCCCAATCCATCCAAACCCCCAATCGTTTGAATTGCTCAGTCATCCGATTTAAATTGGAGAGCGCAAACTTCTGGCATCGTTCAATGAATTTATCAACACCAATTGTTGTTTCGATATCCAGCTTCGATTTGAGTCCTAGTTCTTTTTCAACATGCACTTCAATTGGTAATCCATGCATGTCAAATCCCGGTGTGTCTATTACACGAAATCCTCGCATCCTTCGATATCGTAGAACTAGGTCTTTCATGATCTTATTCCATGCAGTTCCTAAGTGAATAGCACCGGTTGTATAGGGTGGACCGTCCAGAAATTGGAATACCGGACGTTCTCGAAGTTGTTCAGTTATTTTCGAGTATACTTGATGTTTCTCCCAGAATTGGAGTATCTCTTCTTCTAAGGAGGGAAGATCAAAATTCTTTGGAAGCTCTGAAACTGGCATTGCATGCATATGCTCCATTAATTTCTGATGTAAGCCTACCAATCTTCAACCGCATAAAAATGATTGGGCGAAATTAATTACCCAAGCCTAATAGCCCATGATGAACGAAACCAATATATGGACACAAACGTAAGTCAGACAAACCGAGCCCTCGTAAGGAGCAAGGCTACATGAGTATGCAACAACGCCAATATGTCCTCAAGGTCTGTGTTGTCGGTGATGGTGCCGTGGGCAAGACCAGCCTCATCATCCGTTACACCGAAGGGCACTTCCGCGAATCGTATATCATGACATCCTATCTGTAATTCAGATAAGACATGAAAGTTGGTACGAGCTTCGCGGTCAAGGAATTAACCTTCGGTGATACACTAGTCCGACTTCAGTTGTGGGATCTTGCTGGACAACCACACTTTAGTTCTGTACGCCCTGTTTTTTATCGTGGTGCCGCTGGCATTATCCTAGTTTATGATGTGACCCGTCGTCAGACCTTTGAAGCAATTCCAGCATGGTATACAGAGGTTTCACAGGTAACTGGAGCTGTGCCTACAGTCTTATTAGCGAACAAAGTAGACTTAACAGACCAACGTGATGCCACAACCGAAGAAGGGATGGAATATGCACAACAGCTGGGATGGGGCTATTTTGAGACCAGCGCTAAAGAAGGTCAAGGAGTAACAGATGCTTTTAGACAAATAGCCTGGTCATGCATCAATTAATCCTGCAATTATTTTGATTTCGGTAAAAAATCGGTTAACTTGCGCGAACTAGTTTGATGAAGATAGATTGCACACTGCTGTGGTTCGATTTTCCGATATTCTAACCCGAGTTGTTCGAGGAGGGCATGTGTCCCCTTAGTAAGACTAGGCGCAACGAGAACTCCACGAATTTCATTGCCCTCATCGGTTTGGAAACTTTTAATGTAGCCATGGAGTTGATGCACTGCTTCACTATCAGCTCGACGTCGTTTAACTTCGATGATTACTAATCGGTCTTCACTATCACGAGCAAAAATGTCTATAAACCCTGGCATGACTTTGCGTTCTCGTTGAATGGTTCGAAGCCCGGGTTCAATAAGTTCAGGATGAACACTGAGAACTTGTTGCATCTCATCCTCAGTCAGATACATACTGAATTCACCGGGATCATCGACTAGGTTTGCACTTAACATCATAAGCGAAGAGAATTCAATTCGGACAGTTTCCCGTGGTTTCGCACGATTAGCAAAGAGGAAGAGAGTGTCATCTTCATAACTTACCTTAAGTGTGGCACCTGGTGGTTGCCAGTTCACTGGTTCAACCCCACTTTCTTTATGAACCAAGATTGTGCCATCACGCTTCAAGATTATTAGGCGTTCTCCCTCAGTAAGAACAGATCGTGCACGTCCTTGATATTCAACAAAGCAAGTGCCAACAATTTGAATAAAACGTTTTTGAGAAATAGCGTCTCCAAGAATAATAGAGGCTTCTTCCAGGGAAGGGGATTGGAGAAGCCAAATTTTATCGTTCACAGAAAACTCATGAGCTGGCAATGTCTTTCCCGTCGAAGTCACCCCCATAATTCTAAATAAGTATTCACTCGAAGATAGGAATTGTGCATAAAGTTCGGTTGTATGACGAATCAGCTCCAATATATCATCGCAGGTATCGTCAAATTCAAGGAATCAAGTATCAGGCTATAGCACCATTTCTACTGGAAGGTCCGATTATCGATGTTGGATTTGGCACCGGAATTGGATTAGCTTCAATTATCAAGCATTCTCCCGTGGTAGGTATCGACGGGTCTATTGAGATGTTACGGTTTGCAGCTGAGCAACTCAAAGAGATGAAACAAGGAAACCAAATGGTTTCGTTAGTATGTGCCTTAGCTGAAGCTTTGCCCGTTCGTGATTGCAGTGTTCCTTCTGTGGTTAGTGTGACAATGATTCAAAATCTAACTAGTGTAGTTCAAGGCATTGACGAACTTCGTAGAATCGTACAAAAGGATGGGCGATTGGCACTGACCAGTCTTTCAAAGGTTCTTCCACTCAAAGAACTCGAATCTAAAATTAAGATTAACTTCACTGTGATTACGCATTTTGAAAATCTTGCTGCAGAGGATGATGGACTAATATTCCGTCCGTCCTGAACTAGATTCAATTACCTATATTTGTTAGCTAACTGACCGTTAGCTTTAAGTGGCAATTCACAATTAGCAGGATTACCCTCGAGGTTGAAAACCGTGGATAACCAGCCCATTAAGATTTTGCAAAAAGCCGCTAATAATTTAGTATTGATTAAGCTCAAAGATGGAAAGGAATACCAGGGCCGCTTAAAGGAGATAGACATGTACATGAACCTCGTTCTTGAGGGAGCTGAGGAACTAATGGATGGAAATCCGACTGCTAAATTTGGCGAGGTTTTAATCAGAGGTAACAATATTCTCTACATTAAACCAGATCTCACCCAGATTATTTGGGAAAACAAAGATTAACCTAGGGTGCAGCAAGCCCATCTGAAAGACATGTCAGGATTATTCGGATTTCTGCTTTCGTCTTTCTTGACGATATTCTTCGATAAGATGTTCTAAGGCATCGGCAGCATCTTCTCGTTCAGTAATTTTATGGTGTTCTTGCCATTTTCTGATTTCATCTTCTAATTGCTCAATGTCAACAACTGCAAATTCATCAACCATTGTTATTCGTAGATTGCCTGCATCAATAACCGGAATCTGAGCAGAGGTGAAATGGTCGAGTGCTAAATGTGACATGGCTCCATTTGTGATGATGACTTGTGCTCCGAATTGAATTAGTTGTTCTGCTGTAGAGCTACCTCCACCGCTTGGATTTTGAATTAGAACGATTCTTCCTTTTTTCCTTGAAGAACGTGTTTGTAAGTGTCTGATTTCTTCTTGAGAAAAGATTGGAAGCACAAGAATTGGCTGAACTTCTCCTCGAGTTTCTAATTGTCTCATTAATTTTAGATTCGAGATCGTGTGTTCTGCTGCAGCAAGTTTCTCATTAATTTGTTCAATTGTCTTTTGTAGTCGTGATATCTCCGCATCCTTTCGTTGGACCAATTCATCCCGACGTTGTTCACGCTGTTCTAGGTTTAAAGCGCGGTCTAATTGTCGTTTCATTTGGCGATGCTTTTTCTTAATCTGTTTTAATGAGTCCTGACTTTTAGCAAGTTTATTCTTTTCAAATTCAAGTTGCCTTTGAAGCGAATCAATTTGGCGGTGTAATTGAGTTATATTTTCCTGAAGGCCTTCACTAGTGGATGATTCTTGCAATAATTTAGGAGGGGCGGTGGCCTGGGATTCATCTTTAGTGTCCTGTTCTATGATTACAGAGAGGTCGAATGCATCATGAATAGAACCGCCTCGGAGTACAAACTTTACGGCTTCTTTGATATTGTGTTTCTGTTTACTTTGGGATATTCGATTTCGTAGGAGAATTAACCTTCGATCATAAAACTGGAATACATTGGCAACCGCGGCTAAAGCATCTCGCTGATGAGCATTTTTGGGTAGCAAATCTGAGTCTTTAGCAAAGGATTTTGCTAATTCCCGTTTTTCAGCGACCGACAATAATTTCGTTGGCTGGAAAACGGGAGTTTGGAGTGTAGTCCCAAGTTTTTCGATGAAACTTGGTGCAGGAGCTACATCCGCAGCAATCAATATCGGTTTTCCATATTCAACCAGGTATCGAATAACGTCTCCTCGAGACCAGCCGCGTCCACTATGAAGAGCTAAAATGCGTCCTGAAACATTTGAAATAGCAATGCCCACAGTTGTTCCTGCGTCAATACCAACAACCAAAGATTGACGGGGACCTAATCTTTCTTTCTTACCTGGTTTTTGGAGGTACAAAATTCTACGATGCTTAACAGGAGAAATTTGAACTGCAACACCAGCAATTCGATTAATTTCTGAATGGACAATTTTAGTTATATTATCAAATGAGTCATAAACATGAATTAAACATCGTGACCAGCCATGAGTTGCCCGTGTCTCGTAGTGGTCATGATCCATTTGAGCCTTACTGATTTTTTCAATTATACTTCGGGCCACCTGTTGAATTGCTCCATGCATTCGCCTTTGATATCGTCCTTGAGAAAAACCACCGGGGCCAATATTACGAGCTCTTGACACGGTTATTCGTGTTTCCTGGGCTAAGGCGGAAATCTCAGTGCCCACACCTAAGGCTGCTAACTGTGCTATTAGGATTGAAGTTTCAATTGGATTTGGATGTCGATTCACTTGTAGTCCATTTCTTCTTGCCAGTTTTGTTATAGGTGTCATACCATGAATAGGAGATCCTGTGACCTGGATGATTCGTGTTTTCGAAGGAACTTTTGAAAGAAAATCTATCACTCCCTTCTCCGTGGGAGCTAACTCGAGTAGATTATCCGTCGCTAAGATATCGGGTTTTAGCTGACGAACTTTTTTAAGTAATTCATTTCTTCGAACCGAGGCATGTGTTTCAAAGTCATTTGCATTCAAAATTGCCATGGCATATCGAGGTTGTTTTTTTGCTGAAGGCGATTGTTGGGGGAGGATATCAAAGCCAATAATCAATGGTTGGATTTTCTCAGTCATTTTTTCGCGTTCCTTGAGTACTGGCTATCACCCGATTAAGAGTTTTATCAACATCGTATAGGATTTGGAATCTTCTTTTGAAGAAAGTAATCACATTTGTGATGTCACGTTTAAGCAACCATAAGGCATTGGGATGTGTTAAAGGCTGCCATTGCGGCCAATCAAACAGAGTAATTTGGTCTTTTTCATCAACAAAAATATTATACTCACTGAGATCACCATGAATCAATTCGGCTTTCTGATAGGCTAATTGCACTTGTTTGATGATTTCTTCAAGTACGGAGTGCGGGTTTTTTAATTCGGTCGTGTGTAATAGAAGTTCCCCAGACATTTTTGACATTACTAGCACGTGCCGATTAACAGCCAATGGTTCGGGAACTTTCCCACCAACTTTTCTCAAGATTTGGAGTGCCGTAAATTCCCGTTTTGCAGCGCGTTTACTAAAATCCATCCAAGAACCCGCTGATTCATCTTTTAATTTTCGAAGCCGTCTAACTTGCCGAAAACTGCTTCGCCCCCAACGTAAAAATTTTACAGCAACTTCTTCATTCTGTGCATCAAGAGCACGATAGACTGTTGATTCTTTACCCACACCATAAGGTTGTCCCAATGAGAGGATGACATCCTTTTGGGCTAAATCATAGAGAGCGAGTGCATCATAACCTGTTTGAGAAATTCGATATCCAAGATACCGTTTTCTTTTTCTTTGAACTAAGCCTTTTTTGTTTAATTGGCCTAAAATGAACAGAACATCTTCGGGGTCAATGGGCGTCTGCTTTGTGATTTCATCGGGTGGAGCGTATTCAAAGCGGTGCGTGGTTTGTTCAAGTGTTTGAAGAACTTGGATTTCTTCAGGTTGGATTTCTGGCAGTATTTTGGCTAAACGATGCACATCAATCACATGAATGATTACGGTGTGTTGAAAAAAAACTATCGGGAAAAATGTCGGGCGACTTTAATGAGCCCTGTCTCTATGCATCCGAATCTATTGAAATAACCTTCCTTTTGGTGATTAGGTGTTTAGATAACTTTCCGCTTAATTAAATTGGGAAACGTATATATGGGAGAGCCGATGAATTGGCTACTGGTTCATCGCACTGCTGTGGCGGGTGTCCATCAAATTGAATGAACGATTCGAAGTGCCAGATGAAGATGTACCGCGTGTGGCTAAGGCGCTTTCCAGTAAAACGAGGTGGGACATCATTGCTCTTCTCCGTGACAAGAGTATGGATGTCAGCCGAATTGCGAAAGCTCTCAAGCAGACTGAGGCAAATATTAGTGCTCAAGTTAAAATTCTTGAACAAGCAGGACTGATCAAGAGTCACTATGAACCAGGCGAGCATGGTGTTCGTAAGGTCTGTGAACCTGCAGTAAAACAAGTCATTATTAATGCCATATAATAGTACAGAATATTCTTGTTCAGAACCAGGTCGCGGTTAGTCACAGAGCGTACATTTATATGGTTATCCGATTACTGCTCAAATCTCTCTCGAAACATTATAAACTCCTGAGATATGGTGTTGAAGCAATTGTCAGCAGAAGGCTCTCGCATTCGAACATTATTGAGTCGTTTTGGAACTCTCCTTGAGTCGATTTTTATTTTTGTCCTATTACTAAGTGGTATCGGAGTTAGTTATATTGGTAAAACTGCAGGCATAATAGGGGCAGGAATTGTCTTACTTTCAGTTAGTTTAGTCGTTCAGATTATTGCATTTATTCTCCTCGGTTTATACTTCTATTTGCGATTCCTCCGGAGAAGAATCAGCACTGATTAATTCACCCAGATTAGTTGGCTTCTTTAAGGTCAAATGGAATTGTATGTTTGAGGTTAATTTGTGGACGTAATTCTTGGAATTTGCATCACGGCGTTCTTCTTTCTTCTTCTGTCATTCGCTGCATTAAGAGATTATCAGATAAGAGAAGTGTCCAACTGGGTTTGGTTAGTTGGGTTGATTGGTCTTCCGATCACAATCTATCGTATCGTACTAGCAGGATTACTGCTATTATTTGGACTCCAAACGTCCTTAGTATTCATCCTAGTGATATTGGGATTTAGAGTAGGAATTCTTGGCGGAGCAGATGGAAAAACGGTACTGTTAATCTCACTACTTTGTCCTTGGATAATTCTAGACCCCATCTGGCTCTTGTTCGCCCCATTCCTCATCTTGATTGGGGGATTCCTATTGGTTGGAGTTCATAGCCTATGGCTCCTCCTACGGAACATATTCACCCGGAATCGAATTTCAAAGACACAAGGTGTCATGGAAAAACCAGAAAAGCGAGCATATTGGCTAACTCGACAATTTTCTGTTATCCAAATAAAAGGGCATGAATGGAAGCAGGTTAGTGTTCCCTTAATTCTCTATTTTTGTATCATTTATACGATATTGCTGTTTCTGACATGCGTATTGCTTTGAGATTAAGAGGCACCTAGAGTTCGCCGCCTGGCATCACAACGAGTCCAGAACTACTGATTTCGAATGGGAACCGTTTTAGGCTATGACCAGTTTGCCGCATTTTTCGAACCACTAGACTTCGTCGAAGTTCACGATCTTGCTCTGTGAGTGAGAGAATAATAAGGCCCTGCGCAATGAACTCTTCAACACCGTATCGGCTAAAGCCGGTTGACCCCTCAGCAACTTCAGAAGTCATGATTGATGTTGCACCTAGCTCTCGTAGAAGACTGGATAATTTGAATATGGCATTTCGGACTGCCGCTATTCCTTCAAAGCGTATGCCAAGGCCTGAAACCGAGTCTATAACAATTCGCCGAGCATTAATTCGTTTTGTAACACGATAGATTTCTTGTGCAAGTGCGTTAATGTCAAGACCTGTACGAATTGCGTGCGGTTCTGTTGTTGGTAGTCCGGCTTTACTTGAAGCCGCATCGACGATGATGAGTTTTTCTTCTTCTTGCAATTTTTCAAAATTCCAGCCAAACCGTGTTGCCTCATGACGCAATTCTTTTGGTCTTTCTTCTAATGTGACAAAAACACCGTTGTCACCGTACTTCATTGCTCCCGAATAAAGAAATTGCATGCAGAAGATTGTTTTTCCTGTGCCTGCTCCACCTGAAACAAGCACATTACTTCCAGGTATATACCCTCCGTGAAGGATTCCATCTAATCCAGGAATTCCTGTCTTCACACGTTCTGATGTCTCAGGCATCACCATTTTCCTCCTTATCAATGACGGGTAAGCCGGTGCCTATCAGGCTATCCCCTTTTGTTGGTTGTGTTAGGAACCAAAGTTTTGCATCGACAACATCTGGGTTGTCTTTCAATTTGTCGAATATCTCTTCAAGATCTGTTTTCCGTTTACCAAGGATAATTGTAAGGATACCAGTTTCGTTTTCATTTAATGCAAGAAAAATCACATTGGGGCGGTTTTCAAGTTCTGCTTTAATTTTCTGGGTATGCTCGATTGTAATATCACGGAGGATATGCCCACCAATTTCAATGAACATAACTCCAGATACTGTATACCCAAGCATCTCTGGATCGATGCTCACTGTAAATCGTTTTATTACCCCGGCTTGTTGAAGTTTTCGAATACGGAATAAAATCGTGGTATCGGGAATGTTTTGCTTCATCGCCTTCGATAATGTCCGAGCGATTTGTGTATACTTTGCTCGCCCATCTTTTTGGAGCAAAGCGAGGATTTGCATATCCTTTTCATCCAGTTTCACTAAAATCCCTCGACGTAAAAATGTCTAAAACGCCATTATGCAAAGTGACCTATTAAGGTTTCCTCAAAGAGTTTTAAATTTTAAAGAGAAATCCTTAATGCGTTTCAAGGAGTCAGAGAAGAATAATAGTAAACGAAATTAAACACGACAAACCAGACAACAAGGAATACCAGTACTCCGGTGCCTAAACCTTTCATGAGACCTTTTGCGTGTCCTCCAATTTCTTCTGGATTAACACCGAGGACGTAAATTGGAATAAGGTATGAGGCAACAACTAAAACTACTCCAAGTATGAATCCCACTATTCCGAGGAGACCCGAAAGATTAAAGGTTAAGGCAATTGCTGCTCCAATAAGCGCGAAGATTAAGCGCGTATAATACACTAAATCTTCAGGAGTTATTCGATTTCGCCAAAATTGGTTCCATGCTAATGTTTCTTCTTGCAAAGATTTCTTCGACACAGGTGAGCCTCCATGAATTCTGGTATGTCCGCATCCGATATTTTCGTTATGCTTCGTGAAGTCAAGGACATATTAGTCGGAAGATGGATTTTGAATATTTATCAACTTAACGGTACTTTACTTTTTAAGTTCAGCTCTGATTCACCAAACAAGAATTGGTTAGTAATTGAGCCCGGAAAAAGGATGCATCTTACTTCGCTCACCTACGAGCGTGAATCCAAGTTGCGATCATTTTGCAAAGCATTACGGAAACAATTACGTGATCACAAAGTTTCTGAAATAGAACAACATGATTTTGATCGAGTGATTTATCTTCGTGCAGGACCATCTGAAAAACGGTTTACCTTAGTAATTGAGCTTTTTGGGGGTGGAAATGCGATTCTCCTTGATCCTAAGGATAGAATCGTCTCGGCCATGACGTTTCGGCGAATGAGAGATCGTGATATCGTCCGAGGAGCGCCATTCCAGTTTCCCCCTCTTCGAGCCAAAGATCCTCGTGAAATTTCCTTGAAGGATTTGAGTGCTATTCTTGATGATTCAGGTCATGAACTAATTCGAACTTTGGCACGTAATTTGAATATGAGTGGAACCACCGTAGAAGAAATTCTTGCAAGAGCTGAACTTGATCCACAATTAACTGCGTCTGATCTTTCAATGAAGCAGAAAAAAGCGCTCTTTAATGCTTTGAATAGATATTTTCAGACTCTTTCAGAGGAACCTTTGAGTCCTCTCATCATCTTTAACGAAGATGAAGAACCTATCAAAGTTGTTCCTATAGAAAGCGCTCTTTACCCTAATGCGAAAGTGAAAAAATTTGCTACGTTCAATGGAGCGCTTGATAATTTCTATTCCTCGCACGAAGAGGATAGTGCTGTTGATGAGATTGAAGACCAGTATCAGCGTGATTTCAACAAGCTTCAACGGTTAAGAGGACAACAACAGGAACATCTTGATGATATGCAGACCCGTGCTGCACAGAGTCGTGAGGCAGCTAATGCAATTTACCAAAATCTCAATGTTGTCGAGGAACTAATCTCTACGATTCAAGAGGCACGTAAACAAAGCTTATCTTGGAAAGAAATTTCCAAACGTCTCGAAGAGGGGAAAAACAAGCAAATTCCAGCCGCACTGATTTTTACGAAAATCAACCAGCACGCAGGTCGTATACATATCAAATTAGATAGATTGAGGTTCACCCTGGATATCCGATTATCTGCAGCAGAAAATGCAAACCAACTATTCCAACGGAGCAAACAATTAGAGAAGAAGGTGAAGGGTGCAGCAATTGCTATCGAAGATACAGAAACAAAGATTGAACGTCTTCAAAAAAAGCGGGAAGATGAATTAATTCGAGCAGAGGCTAAGAAGCTTGTTAAGCGTCGCAAAAAGCGGTGGTATGAAAAATTCAGATGGTTTCGAACAGGGACTGGTATGTTAGTTTTGGGAGGACGTGATGCTGGTAGCAACCAACAATTAATTCGTAAATATTTTGAAGAACAAGATTTGTTTTTCCATGCTGATTTCGCGGGAGCCCCTGTTGTCATTGCACGAACCGAAGGACAAGAAGTGTCTGATAAAGAATTACTTGAAATTGCTACATTTGCAGTAAGTTACTCACGTGCATGGAAAGCTGGATGGAGTGCAGCAGACACCTATTGGGTAAATAGCGATCAAGTTTCATTGAGCGCCCCATCGGGAGAATTCTTACCAAAAGGTTCTGTTATGGTTAGAGGTGAAAGAAACTACATCAATAATGCACCAGTTCGCATTGTGGTAGGTCTTATTTTTGATGAAGAACTTCCCATTATCATTGCAGGACCTGAATCAGCAATTAAGAAGCAGACTAGCACTTTAGTGAAACTCGTTCCAGGAAAAATGAAGGTTTCAGATGCCGCAAAACGAATCCGTAAGCAGTTTGCTGATCAGGTTCCAGAGGAGAGGAAAGACCAAGTCCGCACTTTAAGCATTGATGAAATTATCGCTGTGTTACCTCCAGGTCCTGTCGACTTTGAAAATGATTAGAAGAGTTCTTTGCAATAGATTGGGATGCAAGAACCAAAGTATTTTGAAGCCGATTACCAAGTATTGTATATCGAGGTGAGATAGTTGCAAGTAGAGAAAGTTATGGCAACCCCAGTAAAGACCATTGATAAAGACCAGGCAGTACCAGCAGCATTGGATACCATGGCGAAATTAGGTATTTCAGCGCTCCCCGTAACAGATGGGAGCCGCCTAATTGGATTGGTTACTGAACTTGATCTTGTTGACCGTTTAGGTTCAGGTCGGGCAGGAAAGTTGTCCCCTGCAAGTATTCACATCAGTTCCGTTATGGAACTAAATCCTCAAACCGTTGAACCGTCAACCGATATGTTTGAGGCTGCAAAACTCCTTCTAAGACGGAAAGAACGAGCGCTACCTGTCATTGAGGACGAGAACATTGTTGGCATTATTACTAATACACATTTTGTACGACAATGCCGTGATATTGATAATATACGAGTTCGTGATCTAAAACTAGAAAAGCCGATTAGCGTTCGTCTAACTGATCGTGTAGTTCATGCCCGTCAACTGATTTTAGCTGAAAATATGCCAGGACTCCCCGTGGTTGATGAAGGAAAAATCATCGGATTGGTTACAAAGAAACGTTTGGCACTTGGATTTGCCGCGTTTCGAAAAGAAACTCCTGCAAAGTATCAGAGTACACGGCTTCGTGATTTTCTTGTGTCCAACATATTTACAAGAACTGAGTTAACTACCACGCTGGATATGAAAGTGGGAGAAGCAGCAGAATTACTCCTCCAAGATCATCAACACCTTTTACCTGTAATTAAAAAAGATAAGATGGATAATATCCTGATCAGGCGGAACCTCGTAGATCTGGTTGCGAACCGATTTGTGCCACGGAAGAAACGTTGAGCTCGTAGGAGGTCCATAGATGTCTAAACTCCTAAGTCTCGAAGATGGAATCGTATTGACACATTTTGCTCGAAAGACCCTTGAGAGTTACCTCCATGAGAAGAAAGAGCCAGCTCTGCCTGAGTCCACATCTGAAGCCTTATTGCAGCATCGTGGCGTATTTGTTACGCTAAAAAAACGACGGTCATCAACTGAAGACAAATGGTTGTTAAGAGGTTGTATCGGGCATTTGCAACCGGGCCCAAATAGTCGTCATAAGCCTATTTCTCTTCTTGAAGCAACTCGTCAAGTTGCTTTAAGTTCCGCTCTTCAAGATCCGCGATTTCCTCCAGTTAAAGCTGAAGAGCTGGAATCAATCCTAGTGGAAGTCAGCGTTCTAACAATGCCTGAAGATATTACAAATGAGGACAGATCGAAACTCTCAGACCATATTCAGATTGGCAAAGATGGTTTGATTATTGAAGGCAAAGGGTGGCATCGTGGTCTTCTTCTTCCACAAGTAGCACCAGAACAAAATTGGAACACTGAAGAATTCTTGCAAGGATGTTGCCAAAAGGCAGGATTACCTCCTAATTGCTATTTTGACACGGATGTGACCATTATGAAATTTCAGGCCCAAATTTTTACTGAAACCTCACCAAACGGTGAAGTCGTAGAGTTGAAGTTTTAGATCATTTCGTTTCAGATAAAATAGGAGGCGTGTTGTTTACTTCATCAAGGACCATCAAGGTGTTAATATTTCTAATATCTGAGATTTTTGAAATTGATTTATGTAATAGAGCTGTAAAATCAGAAATTCCACTTGCAAGTAACCGAACAACTAGGTCAACATTACCAGCTGTTTTTGTTATGGAAAGTATTTGAGGAATTTTTTGAAGTTGCTTGGCAACCACGTCGGCTTTACCATGGGATGTGCGAATAAGGAGGAGTGATTGAATTGGCCATCCGATTTTCACCCAATCTAGTTCAGCCCCGAGTTTTGTGATTATTCCTCGTGAGACGAGGTTATTGATTCGATTTCGGGCAGCAGTTGCACTTAAGCCAACACTACGTCCAAGCTCGGAGAATGATATTCGGGAATTTGACTGGAGAACGTGGAGAATCTGTAAATCCACTTCATCAAGCATGCGAATAGGTCCCTCAAATTACGGCTTAGGCTTCATGACTTAAAAGCCTAGTCGCTATGAAATCATTAGATGTCAACTCTTAACCAAATTCGTCTTCAAAGTTTGAGAACTCTTCGACCAACCAAATCCGAGTTAGATTCAGCTTCTACGATTTTTAATGCCTTGAAGAAGGCTATCCAATTAGAGGTAGAAGAAAGGGGAGTCGACATTGCATTTATTGAATTAGAAGGTTCATCCGGACGAAAACAAACTCAGCTTCGAAATTGGAAGGAGTTAGACATATTCGTTGGATTACCGGTTTCAGCTCAACCAGAATCATTAGAAGGAGGAGTTCCTTCAAAATCCTCGATTCGCAGATTACTAAAAAAGATGGTGAAGGACGTAGCAGTCAGTGCCGCAACCCAGGTTCAAGCAGAAAAAATTCAAATAGCTTATGCTGAGCACCCGTATCTTATTGCTCAAATTGACGATTATCAAGTTGAGGTTGTTTTTTGCTTCGATTTGACAAAGGAGTATATACTAGAAAACGGACCGATTACTGCAGTCGATCGAACACCACACCACTCAAATTTCGTACATCAGAACCTAACTAGCCGTCAACGTGATGATGTTCGCCTTTTAAAAGCGTTTTTTCAATCCTCGTTTGTATATGGAGATTCAAGTCCCATAGGCCGAAGTGGGTTTACCGGATTTAGTGCTGAAATGTTAATCTTTCACAGGCAGACGATTGAAGCCGCCTTAGAATTTCTTTCCCAGCTAAAGCCTGAGCCATTAGATTTCTTCAACCGTGCTTCTGATTTCCTAAAATCTAAATTCTCCCATGATTTCTTCATCGTCTCTGATCCGATAGACCCTAACCGTAATATTGCATCTAGCATCTCAGAACGGGCATATCGCTTTTCAGCACGCCAAGCACATCAATTACTGCAACACCCGACGATGAAATTCTTCGAGAGGCAACCAGTTCCCCAATTGCAGGACTCTGAGCTGGAATTATTAGAGCCACACTATTATGTTATCGAGTTTCATGACCAAACAGGTTGGCATTACACAAAAACTCGGGATAAAATCTATCGGTATTTTTCCAAACTTTCAAGATTCCTGAAACAGGAACCCACAGGCGAACCACGATTTGGCCAAGTAATTTTTGAGGAGCTCTTTCATGAAGACATCTTCGCAGTTGCACTCTACATTGAAAACGTAGAGATTACTAAATCCTATATCAGAATTGGACCATCACCGGACTATCTTGATGGCGTCAAACGATTCTTAGAAAAACATCCTAACGGATTTTTAAAAAATGGACGCTATTATATTGAGACAAAGAGAGAGTTCATGGAGGCAGAACAAGCACTTCGTAACTTTCTATCAAGAAACCAAATCTCCTCAAAAATAGTTGTGAGTAATATTTCTCGATGTGGAACTACTCGGATTGGAAAACAGGCATTGTGGATTTTGACTCAGGCTGTTCAGCCCTTTATTAAATCAGATTGAAAATATCTCGCAAAACAACTATGACTGGTTTTTCGTTTCAAAAACACGAACTGTTATTCCTGATTTCTTTTGGAGAGGAGCTTCGAAGAATGCAATCATATCATCGCCACTCCTTTTCGTAAGCTCTTCGCTATCTAAAGCAACCAGTCTGATTGCCCCATAGGCATATTCGAAGAGGCCCGTCACTTGTGGCATCTTATTTCCAAGGTAGCTTATTTCAACAACAAAATAACTGGAAGGAAGTTTTTTCACCCCCTCAGGGGACTTGACACTGAATTGCACCTTGTTAATCTGCGATATTGTTCTTAATTCATTGATAAATCTTGGACGTATCATTAGTGCTCCTGTTTTGTCGAGGACGTCTGTTAACACTCGTTCCTTTGATTTGAAAGTTATATGCCAATGGTTCACTGTATGCCACCCTATTTTGCTATAAATTACAAACTGTAAAATAGTGTATTGTAACTCCGTTTAAACGGTTTGGCGAAACGGTGAAATCAATGGATATGGCTGAGATTCTTACAAAGGGTACCCCTGGAAAAAAATATCTACTTCTTGGAAATGAGGCGATTGCTCGTGGTGCAATCGAAGCAGGATTGGAATTAGCAGCAACATATCCTGGTACACCTTCCTCAGAAATTGGTGATAGCCTATTTCATGCAGTCAAAGAAGGCAATTATTTCTTTGAATACTGTACAAATGAGAAAGTCGCAATGGAGGTTGCTGGGGCAGCTGCAGTCGCTAATGCACGATCGCTTGTAATCATGAAACACGTGGGTCTAAATGTTGCTTCAGACGCGTTCATGACATTAAATTACATCGGCGTTCGAGCTGGACTTGTAATCGTTTCTGCAGATGACCCAGGCTGTTGGAGCTCGCAAAATGAGCAGGATAATCGGTTCTATGCTATGCTAGGTGACACCACGATGCTGGAGCCAGCCGACCCCCAGGAAGCAAAAGACATGACTATTGCTGCTTTTGAACTATCAGAAGAACTCGAGCAACCTGTTTTACTCCGAGTCACCACACGCGTTAGCCATACACGATCAGGAGTCGAATTGGGTCTTATTCGTCCACCACGAAATAACGCAAACTTCGAACGCGATCCATTTCGGTTTGTAACTGTTCCCACAGTAGCGAGAAAACGACATCCGATTCTAGTTGAAAAGGTCAAAAAAGCTATGAAAATCTCTGAGAAGAGTGAATACAACAGAATTCTTGGAAAAGGAAAACTTGGTATTCTTACTTCTGGGGTGGCTTTCAACTATGTTATGGAAGCCATAGCTGCTCTAGAATTGAAAGCGGAAGTTTTCAAGGTTGGAATGACTTACCCACTTCCGAAGAAAAAAATTCAGAAATTCATCGCCTCAAAGGAAAAAGTCATTGTCATCGAAGAATTAAAGCCCTATCTTGAACACCATGCTCGAGCCTTTGCACAAGAAAAGGAAATTCTGACGCCGATATTAGGTAAAAGCCAAGGATATTTCTCAGAAATTGGTGAATTTACCCCAAGAACTGTAATTGAAGGTATAGCCAAAGCTCTGGGAAAAGCGATTCCACCCAGCTTCCAAGAAATTGATAATAAATTCGCTGAAACTCATTCAGAAGCACCCCCTCGACCCCCTATACTTTGTGCAGGATGCCCACACCGGGCAACCTTTTACGAAGTTGCAGTCGCTACAGGGCGGAAAGGCATCTATCCAACCGATATCGGGTGTTATACACTAGCAATACAACCTCCCCTCGAAATGGCTGATTTGCTCCTTTGCATGGGTTCCAGTATCGGAACCTCGTGTGGATTGACTGCGGTTCTAGAAAAACCAATTGTGGGGGCAATTGGTGATTCAACGTTTTTCCACTCAGGAATTCCTGGTCTGGTCAATGCCGTTTATAACCAGCACCCTGTGAAAATCATTGTAGTAGATAACAATACTACAGCGATGACCGGGCACCAGCCGCACCCAGGAACTGGAATGACTGGTATGGGAGTTCAAGGCGTAAAAATTAGTATTGAAGAAGTAGCACGGGGAGTTGGAGTGGAATATGTTAAGGTTATTGATCCACTAAAGGTCAAAGAGTCGATTCGTGCAATTCGCGAAGCAGTTGCTTATGATGGCCCGGCAGTAATTGTTTCACGAAGCCCTTGTGCGCTTGTAGAAGGGGCAAGAAAGCGTGGTGCGGGTGAACCCATTATCCCATTCGAGGTTGATCCTGAAGTGTGTCAGGGTTGCAGAGTTTGTACAGACAAGCTAGGTTGCGCTGCAGCGATTTGGACAGGAGAACATGCTGCAATTGATGCAGATCTTTGTTCGGGATGTGGGGTTTGCGCGCAGATTTGCTCCTATAATGCGATTCGAGAGGTTAACGTAGATGAGAGAGTTTAACATCATGTTTACGGGTGTTGGTGGAACAGGTGTCCTTACTGCTGCCCGGATTCTAGCATCAGCCGCACTTACCGAAGGTCATAACGTGCGAATGGGAGAAATCCACGGTATGGCTCAACGAGGAGGGGCCGTGAACTGCACCATCAGAATAGGAGAGAACGTTCATGGACCAATTATTCCAACTGGCAAAGCCGATTTACTCTTAAGTGTTGAACCTGTCGAAGCTCTTCGAAATGTCAATCGGGTAATGCCAACAGGAACCATTATTGTCGGTGAATATCGGATTATACCGACGGGGGTGCTTCTTGGTCAGGCTGAATATCCCGATGATGGAACGATTTTAAGGGATTTAGTGAAATTTGCGAAGGTCGTTACTTTTGATGCCGCAAAACTAGCTCAAGAAGCGGGTGGAATCTTGACGATGAACACTGTTCTAATTGGAGCTGTTCTCGGTTTAACATTACTTCCAATCAAAGAAAAAACGATAATTGCAGCAATTAAGACTATTCTCCCTAGTCGTTACCATGAAATGAATATCACTGCTCTTGAAAAGGGTAAGAACGCTCAAAAAAGGACACTTTCGTCCTAGCGATTTAAAGCAATTGAAGCATAGCCAACTATGGCTTCTGAGCTTCCGCGAATATCAAAACTGGTTGCATATTTTAAGCAGGTTCCGTTTTTGGCACCTAATCGTTTTGCAGTTTCGATAGTTGTGGCGACTGCGCTAGCTCCGCACATTGTCCGATTTTCTTTTACTACAGTGTCTAGAAGCGCCTTTCCGTCTAATTGCTCAATTTTCTTAATAAGATCGCGATCTGTTGCATGAATCCATTTGATAATTTTGTCAACAGGACCGCTGCCGACCGGGGCGTAGTTGTAAAAATATTTTCCATAATGTGTGAAGTCGGTACTAGCGATAATGAATACATCACGTTTACTTTTTTGAACAGAATCAGCAATTATGTTGCCAACTTTTTCGCAAATGGAATACTTAGAAGTGGTAATTAAAAGAGGAACAATTTTGAAATCCTTGTTTTTACCTAAAAATTGAAGAAACGGTAATTGCACTTCAATTGAGTGTTCAGTTAAATGGGCTTCAGTATTTTCTATTATGCAATTTGCACCGGATGTCTTATTCTGTTTTAAAAGGAGTTGGGCAAGAGCAGAATCGATTGCACATTTCCCAAGTGGTGTTTCCCACACACCTTCGGGCATTAAGGCAGCTCCCGGGAACCGGAGAGGTCTATGTTTTACGCCGATCAAAATGAATGTTTCAGGAAATCCATCTTGGGCAATTGCCTTGTATAAGTGTGAAGCTATAGGGCCGGAGTAGATGAACCCTGCATGAGGAGCCACGCCCGCCACTAATGTGTTATTTCGCTTTGGATTTATTTGTGGAATGGCTCCAGCACCGTGCGAATCGGTAAAGGCGTCTCGAATTGAATTCTCAAGGGCTTTTTTTTCTGGTGGATAGAAGCCGATTGCTGCAGGTTGTCTTATTTCTACCATAACGTCACCGGTAGTACAATTCACCCGGTAACCAAAAAGGTTTTTTTCGCATGTTATGAGTGTCGGAATGTGATTGAAATGAGCGCACGAATGGATGAAGGAACAATACGGGCACTCCGAAATTTAGGATTGAGTAGTTATGAAGCCCGCGTATATTTCTCCTTAGTCAAAAATGGGGCACTTACAGCAAGCGAGGTGAGTTCAGAGTCCCGAATTCCATTTAGTCGAGTGTACGATGTTTTAGCAACCCTTGAGCGAGGTGGATGGATAACTGTTGAACAGGGACGGCCTAAACACTATGTTCCAAAAAGCCCTCGTGAAACAACAAAGGCTGCTGTGCTTTCGGCACAGGATCGTTTGGCAGAATGGGAACAACGAGTGATTGAGAATCTACAACCCTTATTTGATGAAAAAACGAAGATATCTGCTCCGGAAGTTCATATTCTCCATGGATCAAACAATGTTCGTGCAAAGTTGAATGTTGCACTTGGTCAGGCAGAACGGAGTGTACTTCTTTCCTGGGGAATAATTCGTGAAGAGGATATTGAGTCCATTAGCCCCACTTTGCTCCATCTTCGTGATCGAGGGGTAAGAATTCAGATTCTTGTATCCGAGCAAACTTTGACGGAAAAAGTACAACGATTAATATCTGCAGTAGGTGAGGGACGAAAGAGAAAGGAAATCTATGGTGGTGGAGCAATTATTGATGAGAAACAAGCAATTATCATGCTAACGACTAAGCCAGCTGAATCATTAGCAATTTGGACTAGCCATACTGAATTGGGAGAAATAGCAAAAATATATTTTCTCTATCTCTATAATTCGGCTGAACCATTATCCTAAGAACAGTTATTTGGTTTCAAGTATTTCGTGTTTGAGTTTGCCGAGAAGGATAATTGCCACTCCTAAGGGAATTCGAAGTTGAACGGCAAGCTCTTCAGCTGTTATTTTTGGACGTTTTGGGAGAATATGAGTACGAGTATAGTCAAGAAGATGCGGATAAAGAACCATCGATGTCACTGTCTCTTCCAAAATTGCTCTCCAGTCGCGAGTGCCCGAAGGGGCAGTCTCTAAGACTTCCATAGTGCTTTCTTTTTTTGTGTCAGCGCTTTTTTTCTTAGGAGGTTTTTTCTTCTTGAAATACGGATCCAAACCAAAGCTCATTTGGGTCTACCAATTGAGACTTTTTAACACGAAAGGCTAATTAGGCTTGTGGCTTTGGTGATCTTGATGCCCCGAGAAGGTTTTTACATTATTCGATGCCCAAGATGTGGGCACTACACTTATGCTCCAACCCGGCAGAAGACACGCTTGTGTGTATATTGTCAACGGATTTTCAAGATTAACCCGTTAAATGCAGTTTTTGTAGATGATGCAGTGACCGCGCGAACACGGGTTAAGTTGTACCAAACCGGAAAGCATCACAAAGATTTCATGGAAGCAGTAGAAAAATCACGTGAAAAAGTGCAAACTCTCATTCCAGATGACAATCTGAGCATAGATGCGCTTAAGGAATCTAAGCATGATATCCAACCAGTTTCTGCACGACGCCGTGAATTAGAACGAATCCTTTACCAATATGCCCGAAAGAAAGCTCTTGATTTACAGGTCTTGGAAGATGAGTGTCAGAAATCTGGAATTCCCTGGGATTGGGTTGTTCAACAGATAGAAACGCTCATTCGGACTGGTCATCTCATTTTACCTAAACCTTGGCAAATCCGGTTAATAACTGACAGGATATCATCGATAGAAAAAGAAACCCAAAGAATCAGCCCTACGAAATTAGCCCAAACGGTTGGTAGTATTCTCCGTGAGTCACAAAGTTCTCTAAGTTATGACGAAATAGTTACACGACTTGAAGAAGAGGCGATCTCTACTTCAGGTCTAGATGAAGCATTAGGTTTGTTGCGAAATCAAGGCTATATTCTCAAGAGCGCTAAAGGAACCTTTCAGTGGACAGGAGACTAATTGACCACACAATTGACAAGTTTTAAACATCTATTTTGTTTAAAAAGAAGTGACAATATTGCCTGCTGTTTATTATCTTGCCCGTCAATTGTCTCGTCATTATTCAGGTGAAGTTATCGACTATGTCCTAATGCTCTGGCTTTATTCCAACCCCCACGAAACAAGACGACGAACACTTGCGTCATTACGTCATGTTCTAAAGCACACCCCTGAATTTCAACGCCCTGATGGAAAACCTAACGTAACCGACGAAGAATTAAATCAAATCGTTTTTGCCGCCCTTCAACGATTAAAACAAGAAGAACTCGTAGCAGTATTTTCAAGAACTGAGGCGATGGTCCAAATTTCTTTAACGGAGAAAGGGATAGAGCATGTTCAGTCTCTACTTACACCAGAGGAGATGCAATATCTAGAAGGATCAGGGCATATCACCTAAAATGGGAGCTTACAAAGCATCAAATCAGACTCGCCTAAACTATATTTAGGACTATGTTTCATAAGAGAGGTAGTAATTTCCTGCGGAGACTACTGAACTTGGCATCAAGGATTGGCGAGAAAGGAACCGCCCAAACAGATTTGAAACCACCAGTAGTTTACCTTAGACAAGCTTATCGTTTGTATACTTCGAAGCATGTTCGTCAGGACTTGATACTCCCATCGCTTCGGATTCTAGCGAGTCATTTGGGAGCCCAAGAGATTGGTCGTGAACCTGAAGCTCTCTTTGCAGCCGTTACTTACATAGCTTTTCGCCATCCCAACACCTACCCGAATCTCGTTCCAAGGAGTTACTTTTCAGCTAAGGAGTCAAAGAGCTCAAAAAGGCGGCCAGTTGAGCCACTTTTTCATGAGTCCTTTTCAGCTAAAGACTCAAGTATAGATTGGTACGCGAAACGTGTTGTCGATAAATTGGGCATTATTGTTCTATATGACGAGCGGGGTCTTCCATACTTTCTTGAACGAACAGGACCAATATATCGCCTCATCGAGGGATTAGCCGAAGAAGCTGCTATTGACGCTGTCTTGACCTCTCAAATTAGTGGTCAGCCTCAACTATTAGAGCCTATAATGAGTAGCTTATTGAATCGAATTTTTAATGTACTCAAGATTCTTCCAAAGATATTCTATAACTCGTTATATGAACATTTAGCACCTCAGTTAGAATCCATGATTGAGAATACAAAATGGGCGATAGGCATCTAACCGCCGTTTTCCATATGGGTTTTTACTTCTTCCACAACTGTACGTCCTGCAACTACTTGATCAATTGAATGAACTGAAGCACCACAGGCTTCGAGGGCGGCTTTAACCTCTTCAAATTCAAGGTTATCCCCTTCAACTGTAACTTTTATTGACTCTGTATGTGAGTCGACTTCAACCAAAGCGACGTTGACACCAACGACGCCATCAATTTTTCCAACCAACGTTGCTATATCAACCAAGTTCGGAACGTGTGGTTTGAGAACATCGAGAACTAATCGTTTGATACCCGAAGGCATCTTAGGATTTCACTCCCAGCAACCTTAGGAATAAGTTGCGTAAGTTTCCTAAGTTAGTGTATGTTCTTGAATTTTTCTATTCAACGTTATTATGCACTAATTGCTGAAATTACTGAATTCAAATTGAAGGATCTAAAGGTTTTCGAATCATTCGGTGTGGACACGGAAAAGGTCTATATCGCCTTGCATCTGGGTCAAGAATTCACGAGTTGACCGCTCCACGTCACGAGATTGCGTAATATAGCGTCCAACAACGATGATATCAGCCTTAGCTTTGAGAGCCGCTTCAATATTGTCTGGGCGGATACCTCCTGCTACTGAGACGAGTAATCGTTTACCTTTGAAAGCCGCTTTAACCTCCTTTACGACACCCCATTTGTGGTCTGCACGTCCTTCAGTATCTATTCCTCGATGCATAATTACGACATTGGGTGGCATTTTCAGACTCTGAAGTTTGGCTATGGGATCTTCAACGTTCATCATGTCGACAAAGGAGTAGATTCCTAACCGGTTTGTTTCATAAATGAATTGATCAATGGTTTCAACGGAGGCTAATCCTGAGACTACCACTGCGTCAGCTGATTCATCAAAGGCTAAATCGACTTCCACCTTCCCTACATCAAGTGTTTTGAGATCTGCAACTAAGAACTTGTCCTTAGCTACTTCACGGATATCGCCAAGGATAGCGGTGCCGTACCTTTTGATAAGTGGAGTACCAGCTTCTAAGATGAGATTATCACTCCGAGGCAAAGCAGCAATAATCTTCTTCGTTTTGTCTAGGCTTGGAACATCCAAAGCGATTTGTAAATATGGTGGACGCCATAGTCTTGGTACACGAAAACCCATAATCGGGTGGGTGGCTCGATCTTTGTCGTACATGATTTTATCCACCGGCGGATAACTAGAAAGTGCTCGTTGAATCGATAGCTTTGTGGCAGCGTAGTTGTAGTGATAAATCCGTCGGTAATCTTTTGCATCGGGATGAATGAAAACACTACAGATAACTACCCACTCATCTGCTTTCCCCTTAGGAATAATTCCTTCCTCTAGTGAATCAGCCACGGCTTTAGCTACCGCTGCTTGCGCTGGACCAAAGACCTTCTCAGCATCACCCATATCCTTCACAGTAACCTTAGGAATAATGAGTGTATGCGGCTTGGGGGGTAAATTGGGTCTAATCACCGCTAACAACGGTGAATGACCGTGAGAGACGTTAGTCATTCCATGAGCAAATGCTGTTCCAACAGGACCCGATTTCTCACCAATTATGAGATCAATATGAGCAATTTCGTTTCCTTTCCCAACAAGAGCTTCACCAACAAGATATACCATATAATTTCGTCCCCAGTGATGATTTCAAATTCCTTAACCCCAACATCCGTTATAATAACGTTTTGTGACAATACTAATGGTGAAGTGTAGGAATGCTTATGACATTCTTTGCCTTTACCAGGTCATTTCTCGTTGGAAAAGAAGATAGTGGTTGACCCAGTTTGGATCACCTGTGGCTTGATAGGTGTGTAGTTGCCAACCTTCTTTTTGATATTCAGCAATTACTCGTGCAATGTTTTTGTGGTGATTTACTTGTACGCATATATATTCGAAATCGATCTCCTTCAAAGGGATTTCACCTATCTAGTTTTCAGAGAGAATTGGAATAAAAGGATTCGCAGCCACCTACAAGAGGTTGTAGCCAACTTTTGTTGACCAAAAGTTTAATACCCTGTGATTTCCTTTGGAGGGTAATTCGACTCTCTTTGATTATGGAGGTGTTATGCTTGGCAACTGATCAAGATGGGGTTGGCTGCGAAATCCTCCATGAAAGACGACTTCTTAGATGATTTGTATTCCTTGCAGCGGCAAGGAAGCTTCTTTCGGCTTCTGGCGAATACTTTTGCTCAACTAGCGAAAACCCGATTGACAGAAAAACAAAGGTTCCTATTACATGCTTCGCGGTATGCAATCCAATACCATCCATCTCTTTCACCAACTGCACTTGCAGACTACTTAGCACGGAAATTTCAGTTACCTTTGAGTACAACTAAGTTTAACTTGAAGGTTCTAATAAATGCAGGATTGTTAGAGATTAACTCACCAAGAAAATGTAGGACTACTATCCGTCTTTCGTTCGGTGGTCATCTTCTCACGCAGCTTCTCCCCAAACCCGATTGATTGCACATACTTCATCAAAGTATCATGAGGCCTACATTTTGTGGGCCTCTTGGTTCCTTTCTATAATTTGGCAGCAACCATTTGAGTGAGTTCAATCAATCGGGTGCTGAATCCTGCTTCATTATCATACCAAGAAACAACATGTGCGAATTTATCATCGAGGATTTCTGTTAGTTCACTATCCAAAACTGATGAGTGGTGGTTGCCGATAATATCAGTTGATACAATTGGATCTGTATTATATTGCATGATGCCCTTTAGATAAGTGTTCGAAGCGTCTAGGAATGTCTTGTTGAGTTTTTCTTTTGTCGTTGGCCTTTCAAGTTCAACACTGAGGTCGATTATAGAACCATCAGGAACTGGAACACGATAGGCCATAGCAGCCATTTTTCCTTCGAGTTGAGGAAAGAGACGAATAATTGCTTTGGCAGCACCTGTTGTTGTTGGAATGATATTGATTGCTGCTGCACGAGCACGACGATAATCTTTATGGATGCCGTCTAGAAGGTTTTGACCTAGCGTATAGCCGTGGATGGTGGACATGAACCCGTGCTTAATTCCATAATTATCGAGAAGCACTTTGATGACAGGAGCAAAGCAGTTAGTGGTACAGGAGGCGTTCGAAATGATATGGTGCTTTTCAGGGTCGTATGTGTTGTCGTTGACTCCTAAGACAAACATTGCGTCTTCTCCTTTACCAGGAGCAGAGATGATGACCTTTTTTGCACCAGCTTGAAGATGTAATGCAGCCTTTTCACGTTCGCGAAAAACACCTGTAGCTTCAATTGCTATGTCTACATCGAGTTTTTTCCAAGGTAATTTTGCTGGATCTCTTTCCTGGAATAGCCTAATTGAGTGATTGTCAACGATTAGTTCTTCTTTAGCAGTTTTGATTTTTCCGTCATACTGCCCATATACGGAATCGTAGCGTAAGAGATGCGCTAGTATTTCGGTGTCTCCTAAATCGTTAGCAGCGACCAATTCAACATCTTTAGCATGAATTATTCCACGAAGAAAGTTCCGACCAATTCGACCAAGACCGTTGATGGCGACTTTTACAACCATAAAGTATCCCTCCACGGGGATTGACGATTCAATATTTTTTGGCTATAAGTGTTTCCGCTTTTAACGGATACCAGACAGGGACGAATAGAAGTCGCTTGGAAAAAAGATTATAGACGATTATTCTTCGAGTTGTTCTTTGATGCTTTGAGGTAGAGGTTCTCGAGCAAGGAGATAGACAACAGAAAGTAGGAACAGATCAAAATCTGAAAGGTCGTCAATGTTTGCCCAAGGAGTTGATTCGAGCGTCACACACAAAACGGTAGGTTCTTCCCCTTTTTTCAAAGCATATACATGTCCCATCTTTAAATCAATTTCAAATGTTGCCTCCGCTCGCTGGATGACTAGGCGATTTCCCCGAATCTTGAACCCCTCGGATTGAAGTAATCGTTTTAAACTTCCAAGATTTCGATTTTGCGTGGGTTTTGGTTTACCTGTTACCTGGAGGTCCCTTCTTCGTCGAAGATCTTGCATCCATCGGTCATTCTGTGTTTCATCACTCATTTCTTCATCTGAAGAGGGTTTTTTGGAACGCGAAGATGGATTGATGTAAACACACACTCCTCACGTGAAATTATAATCATGACAAAATAGGCATTGGATAGGATGACAAGATTGAGAATTTAATTACATAAATCCTCCAATATTTGCTGACGCTTTTGCTATTTCAACATAAGCGCCTTGAACATCACCTTGAGGGGAAACGTAGGCTATGACATAGCCTTTGTCACGCGCGGCAGTGATAACAATCGATCCTTGACCACGAACGTTGGTTGCTACTAGGTGATGATCAGTTGCTTGAATAGTACTATATTTTACACCTTGAATTGTTACACTGGGCGGTTTGTTTTGAATGGCTGAAAGAATTTCAGTGCCTGTAATCGTCCAGTTAGGAGTTGTGAATAGTACAGTTCCGTCGCTTCTGACAACGGAAACCGCCATAATGGTACTGTCGACTTGTTGCATATAGTTGACCCAAGCTTGGATGTTTTCAGACATTTTTGTGCCTACACCTCTCACTGCCGAATTTGAGTTAGTATAATAAGACACTTTTGAAATCGCTTACTAAAAGGTTCTGGCAGATGGATATGATTAAGTCTCACGATAAGGGAACCTTACTTAAAATTCATGTTAAACCGCGTTCAAAAAAACAAGCTATTTTCCTCGATCAATACGTCTGTAATGTTCATGTAAAATCGCCACCAACGCGTGGCCAAGCCAACCACGAAGTGGTAAAGCTCTTCGCTCAAAAGCTTGGTATTCCAACTCATCGCATCCAAATTATTTCGGGTAGGAAAAGCAGCAAAAAGACGCTCCTAATCGAAGGTGTGGACGTGGATGCTGTTTCATCAGCGCTGAAACTTGTGTAGCTTATTTTGTAACTTTGATTTGAGACTCGTACGCCATTATGATATCCTGAACAGAGGTGGCTTCTTCAGGGGATTTGTCATATCGCCATGTGCCATCAAACCGAGGAAAGCGGATAGCTAGTCCTTCGTTTGGGGCAACTTGGTTGAAGGCGCAGGTGTGTACAGGGCTTCTAGTTATTTCATCACCAACCACTTGAAAAACCAGTGCTGGTTTGAACCACACATCGGCTTTCATTTGAGAATCTACTAAAGCATCTTTATGAGCCATTATATGTGGTTTAAGACGTTTAGGCAGTTTTTCTAGTTCTTCGTCACTAAAACCGGTTCCCACTTTGCAAACCGTCTTGAATTCACCAGTTTCTTCATCTCGAACTGCGGCCAAGAGAGCACCATAAGTTTTTGCGCGGCGTCCTCTACCCCAGAAAGCCCCAACAATGACCAGATCCACAGGTCCTATTGCCTGAGCTTGGTAGGATTCTTTCAATTTGACCCAAAGCCAGCTACGAGCTCCTGCACGATATATTGAATCAGAAGAAGTAGATTTTACAATGAGCCCCTCACCTCCATGTTCAAGAGATTCCCGAAATAGTGCTTCAACTTCAGACGCAGTAGAATGATTTTGAGAGGGAACCAAACGAGAGTGTTCATTTTCAATGACTATTTGTTCAAGTCGATTTCGGCGCACAAGATATGGTTGCTGAGTGAGATCTTCACCATTTATGAATAGACTGTCAAAGAAGAAGACGGCTACCGGTATTTGTTTAACCATCTCATCGATTTTGTATTTTCGACGGCGGCGCATAAGAACCTGAAAAGGTAGTAGTTTCTTTGGATTTTGTTTATCGACCGCTACTGCTTCTCCTTCAACTATACACCGATCCGCTTTAAGTTTCGTTTTAGCCATTTGTACGACATCGGGATACATTGGTGTAATTTGTTCCAAACGACGAGAGAAGATTGTTACCTTATCAAGATCCTTGTGAATTTGCATTCGTTCTCCATCGAGTTTCCATTCGCTTGCTAGTTCTCCTTCTAGTTTCTCTACTATTTCCTGTGGTGTAGAAAGCTTTTGAGCGGCCATCATACGAATTGGTTTACCAACTTTTACTTCGACATTCTCGATACTCTGAATGCCTTCAGATGCAATAAGATCTGCGATATAACCTAGATCACTTGTGATATTATAGGATCGTTCTATTATGTCCCGATGTTCTTTTCCACCAGCAAAAGCCAAAGCAAGTGCATCAATAACTGTCATTTCCGCTATCCCGAGACGCAAACTACTAGTAACTGTGCGAAGTAGATAACGAGCTTCGATTGGTATAGCGGCATTAATTAGGCCAGCTAAGGTTCGAATCTTAAAATCCGAACTTCCAGCCCCTTGTGCTGATGCTATTTTGCTTAGTGAATCATAGACTTGCTTAATTGAGAGAGAAGATTGGAAAAGAGCAGTCTGTCGTTTAGTTGTCAACAATTGTTCACAAGCTATGCCGATATCGCCTGTGCTGTTCACCTTTGCAGTTACCTGTTGGTTGTTAATTCCTAATGCAATTGCTATTGCATTAATAGCCATTTTCTCTGCTATTCCAATTTCGGGTTTCCCAGTCCAATCAGGATAGAGCTTACCTTGAGTGAGGTAGACAACTTGCCCTATGATTTCCCTATTTGACGAATTAGCTAGATGTTCAAAGAGCTCAGCTAAGATATCAATCATTTCTAATCGTTTCGTGGTGCTTTCTAGCCGATTGTAATACTGGCATAACTCACGATATTCCAATTTCACTCGCCAATATCTCAATTACACAATAAGAGAAAAAGATACTTACCGTGCAAACGGTGATAACGGAAATCTTTTGCTTGGTCCCGTTATATCTGGAACGACGATGACTAAATGCATTATTTGCCAAAAGAAAACGGGTTTAGCTGAAATTCTCCCTGTCTGTGCGTCCTGTTTGCGATCAAATCCAGAGAGAGCTGCTGATATCGTTACTAGCGCGCATAAATGGCGTTCATATCTCTTTGAATTACCTGAAATTATTCCATATAATAAAAATGGAATTCAATGTAAGATCTGTTCAAATGAATGCCGTATTCCTATTGGAGGGCTTGGCTATTGTGGCTTACGTAGTAATCAGCAAGGACAATTATTACAGAAGGTTTCAGCCACAAAGAGTTTAATGCACTATTACTTGGATCCACACATCACCAATTGCTGTGGTTCATATTTCTGCCCAGCTGGAACGGGAGTGGGTTATCCCAAATGGGCAAAGAAACCACGACCCGAATATGGCTATTCGAATCTTGCGGTCTTTTTCTATGGTTGTAGCTTAGATTGCCTATTTTGCCAGAATGTTTCTCATAAACAAATCGCTCGAGGAACAACTGTCAAAATAAATGATTTTATTGATGTAATCGAACAAAATTCGAAGATATCTTGTATCTGTTATTTTGGTGGATCACCCGAACCTCAGTTACCATTTACAATACGTCTAATGGAGACCTGCCAAACAAACTTCGAACACCGATTGCTGCGCCAATGCTTTGAAATGAATGGACACGGTAACCCAGCATTGATGAAAAGAATGGGGAAACTGGTTGAGGAGAGCGGAGGAATTGTCAAGTTTGATTTAAAGGCCTTCTCGGATCCTATTTATCAAGCCCTTTGTGGAGTTAAAAAAGACGCAAGTTTTGCTAATTTCGCGATGCTTGCTGACTCTTTTTCTTTTGATGAACGTGGATATCCTCCGTTGATGGCGACCACGCTTTTGGTTCCTCATTATATCGATGAATTCGAAGTGACTCAAATTGCTCGATTTCTCAAGAATCTTAACCTGCCTTCTATTGAGTATAGTCTGTTGATTTTTCATCCGGCTCATCTAATGCAAGATTTGCCTATTACGCCTTTGGATCAAGCTCAACGCTGTTACGATGCAGCCAAACGAGAGCTAGGGAAACCTCCCCATGTAGGAAATATCGGGTTATTGGGTGGAAGACTTAACTTGTGAATTAGAATTAGCGTCGGGACTAGAGAAACGCTTATATTGAAGCGCAAAGTGCAACAACCTTACTTTTAGACAGAGGTGACCCACTATGTCAATGGGTGGTACTCCCGTACTGTTGCTTAAAGAAGGTACAAAACGTGAACGTGGCCGCGATGCACAGCATAACAACATCATGGCGGCCGTAGCAATAGCAGAAGCTATTCGAACAGCTCTGGGTCCAAAAGGACAGGATAAAATGCTGGTTGATAGCTTCGGAGATGTTACTATTACAAATGATGGAGCTACAATTCTAAAGGAAATCGATGTTGAACATCCTGCTGCAAAGATGATTGTTGAGGTGGCGAAAACCCAAGATGACGAAGTGGGTGATGGAACCACTTCAGCTGTTGTCTTAGCAGGAGAATTACTAAAACAAGCTGAAATGCTTACTGAACAAAAAATTCATCCAACAGTGATTGTTGAAGGGTATCGGAAAGCTACGGATAAAGCTCTTGAAGCATTAAACACAATTGCCGTAGATGATGCCAGCGATGTAATGCTTAAGAAAGTCGCAATGACTTCAATGCAATCTAAGGTTGTATCTGAGTTTCGGAAATTCTTAGCAGACTTAGCTGTTGATGCCATAAAACGAATCACAGATACTGTTAATGGAACTAATCGTGCAGACCTTGATAATGTGAAGGTGGAGAAGAAAGAAGGCGGGACCATTCGCGATACCATGTTTATTGAAGGTATTGTACTCGATAAGGAACTTGTTCATCCTGGTATGCCAAAAAGTGTTCAGAAACCTAAAATCGCTCTAGTTCAAAGCGCATTTGAAGTAGAAAAGACAGAATTTACAGCAAAAATCGATATACGGGAAGTATCCCAGATGCAAGCTTTTCTTGATGAAGAAGAGCGAATGCTGCGGGATATGGTATCGAAAGTTAAGAAAGTTGGTGCTAATGTTGTCCTTTGTCAGAAGGGTATTGACGACGTAGCCCAACATTTTATGGCCCAAGAAGGCATTGTAGCGGTTCGACGAATTAAAGAAAGTGATATGGAGAAACTAGCTCGTGCTACTGGTGGAAAACTGATCTCTAATCTTGATGATCTTACTAAGAAAGATTTGGGACATGCTAACGTTCTCGAAGAAAGAAAAATCTCTGATGACAAGATGGTCTTCGTGGAAGGCTGTAAGAATCCTAAGGCTGTTAGCATTCTTCTTCGAGGCAGTACTGACCTTGTTGTTGACGAAGCTGAAAGAGCCTTGCATGATGCACTTTGTGTAATTCGAAATGTAGTCGAGGATGGACGAGTCGTCTCTGGTGGCGGTGCACCAGAGATTGAAGTGGCCAGACAGTTACAAGAGTATGCTGAAAGTCTTCCTGGTCGTGAACAGCTTGCGGTCATTGCTTTCGCCGATGCCATGGAAATTATTCCCAAGACTTTGGCTGAAAACGCTGGACTTGATCCTATTGACATCATCGCTGACTTAAAAGTCCGTCACGAAAAAGGTGAAGCTTCTGCCGGTGTTGATGGCTTAAAGGGCAAGGTAGGTAATCTTGCTAAAGCCAATGTTTGGGAACCCTTAGTTGTGAAGCGCCAAGCCATTAAATCAGCAAGCGAAGTGTCTCAAATGCTTCTTCGCATTGATGATGTGATTGCTTCTAAGGGTATGGACGGCGGTGGACCTGGTGGTCCACCTGGTGGCGAAGATTTTGAAGACTAAAATCGGTACTAAAAGAGGCGGAAGATGTGTCAAAGAAAGGACCTGAAATCGGTCCTAAACGAATGACTCGATATGAGAAGTCCCGAGTAGTGGGAGCTCGTGCCCTCCAAATATCTATGGGCGCACCAATTCTAACTCGGATTTCCTCGGATTTTCATGATCCGATTCGAATTGCTGAATTAGAATTGCAAAAACGAGTACTCCCTCTCACTATTAGGCGGAAATTACCCTCTGGGGCATTTGAGGATATCGCACTAGTTGACCTGCTCGATTAGTGTATTCCTCTTTTACTCTTTTTTATCAGCAACTCGAATTAAGAGACCTAACAAAGCATGATTTAGTCTTGCATCAGTTTTGTGAAGCCACCTGTTTTTTTAAATCATCGAAACGCTTTTGCTATTTAAGAAACAGGCAGTGTATCATTCATCTTAGCCTGCATTTCTTAGGTGTTGTAAATGAAGCGCTTCCTAACTTTTGATGAACTCAAATCCCTAAAATATGAAGAAATTGAAGCGATACAAAATCGAAAATTCCGTGCGTTTATCAGGTATCAAATTTATCCAAATCATCCCTTCTACCGACGACTATTCAAAAAACATAACGTTGATCCCTTTAAATTAGAAACGCCAACCGATTGGTCGAAGTATGGGCTTCCCCTTGTAAAAAAAGCCGATTATAAGGAGAACTTACGTGAGTTTGTCCTGAACCCACAAGAAGTCGATGGACAAGATCGGGAACCATCGGAAGTCATTACAAATCTACTCGACTATTACAAAGAAGCAGGCTATAAGGATGAGCAAAGCTTTGTTTTCCGTCGGGGATTGAAGGTTAAACTACGTATTGGAAAAGAGAAAGCAACCGAAGAACTCCTTAATCATGTAAAAAATCAATACTCACCCCGCTTTTTCTGGTTTTCATCAGGTCGGGCTTCTGGCCTTCCTTCTCCCGTATTTCTTACACATTACGATAACGAGTTAATGCTAAACAATATGGCTAAATCAGGTAAAATGGCGATTGACCCCTTCGTTAAAGATGGATTTGAGCTTCGAGCTATGAATCTCTTCCCTTCAGCGCCACACTTAGGTTTCTTCGGTGTGGATGGCGGATTGTTACAGATGGCTGATTTTGTAGTTCGCTCAACTGCTGGTGGAGCGATTTCAACGGATAAACTTGTTCAACTTGCTGAGTTGTTCAAAGTTAATGGATTCGCAGCGATGCCAGGCTATTTGCGTAATATATTTTGTCGAGAATTACTTGCTCAGAAGCCAAAATTAGAAAAACGTGGGATTATCCTCCTAGCAGGTGAACGAATTTACGATGCCGTCATTGACGATATCAAAGAAGACTTTGCCAAAGTAGGAATGACTGAAAGTCGTATCATCGGAGGTTGGGCTGCAAGTGAAACAAAAATTGGAGTGGCCTGCCAATGCCAGGAAAAGGGCGGGTACCATAATTTATCGCCCTTAGCCTTTGCTGTGAGATTTGTGAAATTTACTGATGACGTTGGTGGCTATGAATTTACCACCCCTGAGGAAGGGGGATATATGACAATCTTTCATGTCGACGGGCGTTCTTCTATGTTTGAAGGCTATTTGATGGGGGACCATGTTGACAAGGTGATTACTGGTAAATGTCCACATTGTGGTATAGATATGCCCTGTTTCTTTAATATCTCAAGAGAATCAGAAATTGGTGCCCAGATACGGGTGATGGGAATCAAGGAAGAGAAGATTAAGGGTGCAACAGTCAATCTCACAGCTTTACGCGAATCCTTGTTAGGCAGAAATGAAATTCATGAAGCGCAAATCGTTGTGAGCAAATCGAAACCGGATGACCCCTATTCAATGGATGTCTTATCCTTGAATATAGTACTAAAATCTGGAGCTAATAAGACACAATCAAAGCGAATGATCCAAAAAATTACAAAAACGGAAACAGAGATTACTCCTGTAATCAATTTTATGGATCTGGATACACTATTAGAGCAGGCGGGAGGCTTGAAATTCCAAGAAATCGTGGATTCCCGTGTGAAACCTGCTTAGGTTCTTTTCGAAAGGTGGAGCCTCGGGCGGGGATTGAACCCGCGACCAGCAGCTTACTCGACAACTTGTAAAGAGAGTTTACGAGGCTGTCGCTCTACCACTGAGCTACCGAGGCAGTATAGAAAGGTAGAATAAGGAGACCCAAAAAGATTTCGTCAGTGTCGTGAATAGTAAACTGTGAAGGGATACCCATGTCAAGAAAAAACAATACACTCCGAGACCTTGGAGAAAGAGGATTGATCCGTTGGTTTCAGGAGCTTATTACCCCCTATGATAAAGCCCTTCTATCCGGTATGGAAGATGCTGTGGCAATTCCTCTTAATGGCGAAGCCCTTGTTGTAAATAGTGATATGCTGGTTGGATCAACAGATGTCTTACCTGGTATGACAGCAAATGAGATAGCGTGGAAAGCAGGAGTGATGGGGTTAAGTGATTTGGCAGCAAAAGGAGCTAAACCACTGGGCATGATAGTATCTCTTGGGCTTCCTGCAGACACCCAAGCGACTTTTGCAGCAGCTCTTGTTGGGGGATTAAACTGTGTTTGTCGCGACCATGACACTTACTATTTGGGCGGAGATACAAACCAATGTTCGGACCTTGTGATTAATTGTACTGCGCTGGGTGTGGTTTCACAGGATAAAATTCTCCGAAGAAAAGGAGCACAACCCGGAGATTTGATAGCGACTACAGGTGAATTCGGGTATACCGGTGCGCTATTTGAAGCCCTCTTACATGAACGTACTGAACCAGTTGACCTAATTGATCAGATTCGGAAGCAAGCTCTTCGCCCTAGAGCGCGAATTAATGAAGGGCAGGCCTTAGCAGAGGCTGGTTTTGTAACAGCGTCCATTGATAGTAGTGATGGTTTGGCATGGTCATTATTTGAAATCGCCTCAGCAAGCCGAGTTGGATTCGTAATAGATAACCTGCCAATTCCGACAATTTGCAAAGAGTTTGCAGAATCGAATGGGCTAGATCCTATAGATCTCGCGCTTTATGCGGGTGAAGAATTCGAGCTGATCATTACCTTACCAGTTCAACAATGGAAAAAAGCAGTGGCAGTTATTGAAGACGTGGGTGGAACCCTTACACAAATTGGAAAGATCGTAGCTGAGCCTAAGAAAGTCGCGAAAATTAATGGGGAAGAAAGAAGTATTGAGCTCAAAGGTTATGAGCATTTTAAGAATAGGTAAATTGGCGGGCTCGGGGGGATTTTCGGACACATGGATATGTTCTTTCGAACCCCCGACAATCGGGTTTCTCCATTATTATTGGCTTAAGAGCCCGACGCTCTGCCTGGCTAAGCTACGAGCCCGTGATTGAGCAGTTTTTATGTCACTGATTTTAAAAGTTTCTGAAAAAGCGACGTGCCCTAAAATTTTATACATCCAAAGACAGAAAGGCGCACAGAATGACAAAAAAGCAGATTGTATTAGCAGGAACCTTCGACATTCTTCACCCTGGCCACGTTTTTCTGATAACGGAGGCAGCGAAGCTCGGTGACGTTACAGTGGTTATTGCACGTGACGAGAATGTGGTTAAAACGAAAGGGCACCCAGTTATTATTCCCGAGAAACAACGCCTTTTCATGGTAGAAGCCCTAAGGGGTGTTTCCAAAGCGGTATTGGGCAATCTTGGACCTGATTTTGTGCGAATTGTGGAAGAACTTAAGCCAGACATTCTGATGTTGGGTCCCAATCAAGATATCTCATTAGAGGAGATTCAAAACCGGTTAAATGAGAAAGGTCTTGCAACAAAGGTGATTCGATTAAAAAAAATATTTGATAAATATCCGCTGAATAGTACAACTCGTATTATTGAGAAGGCTTTTGCAGATCAGAAAGATCGAATTTCACAGTAATAATATCATCATCGCTAACATTTAGTGTTTCACGGAGCCTAGTGGGAGCAATGACTTCGACGACGTTGGGATGATGGTGAGTACGTTCAATCAGTAAAACTGCGGCTGTCTGTTCACTATTTACTATTGCAGGATAACAAGTTACTGGTCCAAAGCTTCGACCTTCACTGACAAATCCTTGAATTTGAATACCAATTGTTGCTTTAAGTAAATGGAATTCATTTATGTCAGCTTCAGTAAGCAATTGGATATTAAGAGTACCAGGGTATGGATTATAACCAAGCAATTTTCGGAATTGTTTCCTATACCCTTCTAAACGAATATAATAAGCGCCTTCCCCAAGCCCTGTGAACAGTCGTCCTCGAAAACTTCGAAATCGTTTTTTTGTCATAGCGAGTTCTAGGATGGATTGAACGCGAGTTAACTCTGAAACCCCTTTAGGTTCAATTCGGATTATTTGACCATGATTGTTAAGAACCCGACGAATCAATCCCATTTTTTCCAGGGTAAATATTCTTCGTGAGGCTGTTTGTTGACTAACTTTGAGAAGCTGCGCTAAGCGTGAAGTTGAGGTCCGAATGCCATTTGTCACAGCACCCAGTTGAGCTAATGCCAAAAGAGTAAACCAAAGTTGTTCCTTCAAAGGTCTCATCCTTTTTCTTTTAACTTTCTACGTGCTTCAGTTGCTAGTCGATGTGCAAGACGGGTTGGTTCAGGTAGTCGATATCTGGTAATGCATTGTTGAGTTAATTCGACAGCTTTCATCAGAGAAATTCGATGACCAACACTGATGTAAATTGGATTGCATCCTGGTTTTGATGTTATCCTTGCACCAATGATTGCATCATCGAAAATGATGCTGTCAAAAGGTTTCGAATCATGTCGTATAATGCCACAAAGGAGTTTTTTTGCTACACCAATGGTTGGTACGTTCCTTAAAATCCCAAAATGACTGGCAGCGCCGAGTTTGCGTGGGTGTGCTCGACCATGTGCGTCTAGAAAACAAAGATCGGGTTTTTTTGTAAGGGCTGTATAGGCTAATGACAATGGAGAATATTCCCGAAAAGAGAGAAAGGTGGGAATATAGGGAATAGTAGATTTTGTATAAGCAACTTGATGTTCAATTAGTTCTAAATCTGGAAAGTTCAGTAGAACAGAGACCCCAATAGCAGTATTCCCATAATAGGAAACGTCTAATCCGCAGATAGTTCGCGGTGGGTTAAGAAAAGTATCTTTCTCAACAAGCCGAGTAGCGATATTTTCTTGGACCTTTCGTGCTCTGGTGGTAGGAAATTTTTTCGGCAGGTATAGTAGACCTCCTTCATTTTTCGAGAGAATCTTGTAAAAGAGTAATTCCTGCTAGCAACCGACGATTTTCGATCGCTGTACTTAGATCTGCACGAGTCCGCTCAATTAATCCACGAGCGACATCTGTTTTTCTTCGGATACCAGGCGTTAGACCACGTGGAAAGTCGAACTTTATGAGCATTGCATAAACTTGTTCCATTTGGTTAAATGCCCTTTTTGCTTCATCTAGGTTATCGTTCGTTAGGGAATCAATTGAATATCTTCGGAGTTCTCCAACAAAATCACCGAGTCCTTGGAGATAGCCAATATCACTAACCCCAATATTGTCGGGGCTAGGTGCTTTTTCCTTCTGGCGAAATGCGAAGAAAAGGGCAGCCTCGGCGACTTCACCTTCAGCATCATGTACTAATCCAATTACCGGGAGTTGACTGAGTTCTTCTAGATGGCTTTGAGCTGATTTTAATAAGGAGATGGCATTTTCTATTGATTCTTTGGCTTTTTGCATTTCATCTCGATGAATAGCAGAGATTGCTTCACGTGTTATCTTGAGTATGTCGTGCATCTCGTTTATGAGCTGATCACGTGAATTGTTTTGGAGTGCCAGATTTGCATATATTGTATCGCCGATTTTTGTGAGATTCATTTCAAAGGCTCCATGCTAACGATTCGACCGTGTGTTGGTGCTGTGAAAACAGAATACTTAAATGATTGGCTCTGGCTGAATCATCGGTTGGTCCTGTGGTTTCTGACGATTTAGCAAAAATTTATCGTAGACAGCGGTATCGGTTCATTGGTAGAAATAGTGTTTTGAAGAAATGTTATCATCTTCATAAGGCTTTGACAGAACAGCGCCCCTGCTATAAACAGACGTTCTACAAGACAATAATCACCCATCGATGTATGCAGCTTTCACCTACTCTTCAATGCACCCAAGCATGTCGATTTTGTTGGCGGACTATGCCAGGTGATGAAGGATTTCCTAGCCAGAAACAAAAAGAAGTCACAGATGAGCCTTCAGAAATTTTAGATAATGCTGTATTTGAACAGCGGAAAATCCTCGACGGTTACAACCCCGTTTGTCATTCCAAAGTTATTCCCAAGATGTATGAAGAGGCACGAAACCCCAAGCATGTGGCAATCAGTTTAGTTGGAGAACCCACTTGCTATGAACGGCTCTCAGATTTAATTACAGAATGCAAGCAACGTGATTGGACAAGTTATCTGGTGAGCAATGGAACTAATCCACATGTTTTGGAACAGATTAAGGAACCCACCCAACTATACGTCTCATTTGTTGCTCCTGATAAAAAAACACATCAAAAATTATGCCGACCTTTAATTCCTAAGGCTTGGGAACGACTGAATGAATCCTTATCTCTACTCTCTACGTTGTCTTGTCCAACTGTTATCCGAATGACTCTGGTAGCAAATCATAACATGCATAGCATTTCTAAATATGCAAAGATTCTCGATTCAACTCAATCAGATTTCATTGAATGCAAAGCGTTCATGCATGTTGGGGGAGCCATGAAAAGACTTTCGCGTGATAATATGCCAAGTATGAACCAAATCCGAGATTTCTCAGAAAAAATTGCCCAAGAGACTGAATATATGGTTACAAATGAGGATTCGGTAAGTCGAGTAGTACTTCTAGCGAAAGAATAGTGTAAGGCACATCAGGCTTCTAATTGAATATGTTTTGATTCGATACCTTTGGACGTGACTACAAGTAAATCGATTCCATCACCTGACATTGCATCTCGTCGTGTGGCCGAACGGATTGCTTTGACAGCTAGTTCCATTGCTTCAGTCTTGGAGAGATTCTCAGTATAGTTAGCTTCAAGAACACCCAAAACAAGAGAAGTGGCTGTTCCAACAGCTGCATATTTTTCTTCGATGAGTGACCCAGCGAGGTCAAGGCTATAGAGGTGAGAACCAGTTTGATCTAGTCCACCAATAAGTGTCTGCGTAAGGTAGGGCATATACTTGCGGCTGAAAAGAATGTTTGAAAGAAGTTGTGCAGCAGCATTCACAGTGATCGGTCTTCGATTCTCCAGTTTAAAAAGATTGGATTCAGCAGTTAAGAATGAGGAAAGCATCTGGTAATCTCCGCTTACACCAGCACTACCAACGATAATATTATCGGTGATAGGAAACACCTTCTTTCCTGTTTTACTGACCACGGTATAGCCCCAGAGAACCCGTTTTTCGGCTCCAATAACCACACCATTCTTGAATGTAATACCAACGGTGGCTGCCCCGAAGAAAGGAGTCAAATCAGTTTGGTTGCTCATTTTCATTCACCTTGTCAGCTAACGTAGGAAAGCAGTTAAAAAATCTTTGTGACTTGCTTCTTGTTAGAGTTGTGAGGACAAGTGAATCCGTTTACTGGATTAAAGTATATTCCAAACACCAAAGAATTACTGGATATTGCATTTGCTCGTGCTTCCAAAATTACCCTTCCTAAGTCTAGAAAACCCCCCCATATCCGAGCAAGAGAGAAGGAGATTGCTAAATTAACAAAGGTAAGTGACATTCTCACAACTAGACTTGAAGAGGTTGTAAAAAGATTCCCGAATTTTGATAACATCCACCCATTTTATCGCACACTTGCTGATACTGTGGTTGCCATTGATGATCTTCGTCAAGCTCTTGCATCTGTTACGTCAGCGGTACGAATTATTCGTAGCATCATCAATGAGGTTAACCGAAATCTAAGGAAATCGAAAACACCTTCAGAAGCACGAACACTGCGAGCAGGTGCGTATGGTCGTGTTTCATCTGTTATTAGAAGGATAGATTCTCGGCTAATGGTTATTAGACAGGCAGCATTAGAATATCGACGATTTCCTTCAATTAATCTGAATCTTCCTGTAGTAGTTATTGCGGGTTATCCTAATGTGGGAAAAAGTTCGCTTGTCAATCTTCTGTCCTCAGCATCGCCTGAAGTTGCCGAATATCCCTTTACAACGAAAAAAATCAGCGTTGGCCACATTCACCTCGATACAGCAGAAGCCCAGATTCTCGATGTTCCGGGTTTATTAGACCGACCTATGGATATTAGGAATTCAATTGAACAACGTGCAATTGCAGCGATTCGATATTTAGCGGATGTAATTATATTCCTAATAGATCCAACCTTAACTTGTGGTTATCCACTGTTAAATCAAATTAGCTTATTCAACGAGATTCGGAGAACATTCTCTGAGGTTGAAATTCATCCAGTGATAAACAAGATGGATATTGCGTCGACTGAGGAAGTTCAACGTGCACGCAACCTGATAAATGGAGACACAATTCCGATTATCAGTACTCTTACACAAGAAGGAGTTGAATCGGTTTTTCAGGTCCTAATTTCGAAGTCAAAGAAGATTAGCGAGAAGCTAATGGGCCTTCAAGACCCACACCGTTGACTGTAATTTGTGCAGGGTAATCTAACTTTCCATGAATATTGAATTTGATGTCTAGAAATTGTTCAGCTACATGGACGTTTGTTATCGAATGCATTGTAAGAGTTGTGATAGATATTGATGAAGAGCCGTTTGCGAGTGCGAGATATGGAACAAGCATATCAGCTTGAAAACGGTCAACAGGAGCATTAGTAGCTAGTTCTCTTAGAAGCGCTGCCGCTGCGTTTTCACCGACTTTTTCAGCCTTTAATCCACGGCGCCCTAAGGCATCTGTTCCAAGAATACGGAATCCATTATTAATAGCGGTGAGGGAAATCCCACTTCCAGGAGAAAAGGTGTTCTCATTATGTTCAATTTGGATTTTTTCCACTGGATAATCCGTTTCAACCAAAATATTGCTTGCGGCTTTAGCTTGCCTTTCTGCAACATGTTTTGGGAGTGAACCGCAATGAGATATTCCGGTTATAATTGGTTGTCCTCTTACCTCACTTACCTGAATGGGCGCTAATTTAGCGATAGGAGATATTGTGGCGTTCACTTGGCCCCCTCCTCGAGGATAATATCCACGTTTGATTATTTCTAAGACAGCGAGATAGCCCATTTGTTCGAGCCTAGGCAGAAGAACAGTCTGCAAGTAATCAATGGGGGGGCTCCAAGCGACATTAGTGCCGCCAATAAGTTTCATAGCGACTTGTTTTTCACAAAATGGTGCAACAATCATGACCGATTGAAGAACAAGAGTAATTGCTCCAGCAGTTCCAATATCCACGAAAATTTCTCCTCCTTGTCGATTTTGTGGAAAGAAATCTATACGACTTGATCCCTCGTGGGTTCCCTTCACTTGGGCATTACTCAATTTTTTGATGGCCAAGATTCCATGAAGATGTTGTGGGCGCAATCCTGGTGTTTTTCGATTTGCTCGGATCTTTGTGACAGTAACAGGTTCACCTAGAACAGCAGAAAAGGCAATTGCTGACCGAAGGATTTGTCCCCCTCCCTCTAAAATGGACCCATCGATTTCAACAACCATTTTTCCGTCACTGAAACCCCTTTATAGATGTTGAATTAAAGTGCTTATGTTATGACTAAAATTTGTCTTGGAACTACACAAGTGGCTTCAAAACGGTGGATAGCACTGGCACTCGAAACGCAAACAGGGAAACTCGTTGCGTGCACGTCCTCTGAAAAATCGGTAAAAGAGGCAAAAAAACGTCTTAAGAGCACTCTATACCGATTAAGACGATTAGATGATCTTGATGAAACATATGAAAGCCCACAAGTACAATTAATTGGATCTCGACTTGCTAAACTTCTTGAAGGGAAAGGGCAACCGTTTTCTCTCAAAGAGATTTCCCCGAGAAACTGGTCTTCTGCTAGGCTCGTAATCTCAAAGAATCTATTACAAGTCCCACGAGGAAAAGTTATTTCATATGGAGGATTAGCTGCGCAGTCCACTTCTTCACCAAGAGGTGTAGGCTCTGTCATGCGTACTAATCCAGTTCCCTGGGCGATTCCATGTCATCGAGTAATCCATTCTGATGGTCGACTAGGAAAGCTGGGTGGAACAATAAGTGGAACTAAAGAGAAGGCGAGAATCCTACGCGCCGAAGGAGTTCTTTTTAACCGAGACGGAACGGTGAATCATGAGGAAATTGTAAGCTAGAGGGAGATTGAATTTGAAGACGCCGGCCCTTTTTATTGGAAGATTTCAACCATTCCATATTGGCCATCTCTACGCTTTAAAGGAAATTCTCTCCAAGGAAAACCAGGTCTTCATCGTTATCGGAAGTGCCCAAGCCAGCTATACTCCAGAAAATCCCTTTACTACCGCGGAACGACTAAGGATGGTTCAAAGCGTTCTTGAAGAAGAGAAGATTCCTTGTACGCGATTTCAGATAATCCCCGTCCCAGATGCCCACAATTTCACACTTTGGGTAGAACATATTAAACGATATGTACCTCCGTTTAGTATGGTATATACTGGTTCTGAAACGAGTGCATCTCTTTTTTCGGATCAAAGCATCTCCGTTACAAAAATTTCTTTGTACAAAAAGAATCTCTATTCGGGAACCGAGATTCGTCGTAGGATGCTTAAAGGGAATGACTGGAAACACCTAGTTCCTGATTGTGTGGTTAAATTGATTGATGAATTTGATGGAGCAAATCGGGTAAAATCTCTTAGTTACTAGCACTGGAACCACGGACAAGTTCCAGAATTCGCTGGAAAATTTGTTGCCGCCGATCTTTGGCAGATCGATAGAGTCGTTCAACAATTAACTCGGGTGTTGATTTCGCGATTTTACCAAATTTGGGTGAACGATTCACAATTAAATTCAATTGAGGATCTAACCCTGTGGCTTCGATACCATCAACGCGAATTGGGATACGAGCTAATTGAGTGATATCTTCTGCTAAATGGGAGACAAATATTACGCAGGAGTTTGGATTTTCTGAGAAGAGCTCTAGAACTGCGGCGACAACTTTCGCGGCAGCACCAGGTTCGGTGCTAGCCTCCCATTCATCGAAACATGCTAATTTGGATGCATCGCTGAGAACTATGTTAGCTAGATTATTCAATGAAGATTCAAATGCACCTGCAGAAAGCATTCCTGTTGCTTTAGCATAATAGTATAATTCATCGAAAACGCTCACCTCTGCTTTTGATGCGGGAACTAGCATTCCCATTTGTGTAAGAATTGCTATTTGCGCAACATTTTGCAGTAAACAGCTCTTTCCCCCACTGTTGGCCCCGGATAGTAATACGACTCGTTCTCCGCTGGTTGATTCTGGGCTCCATCCATTTCTACCAATTGTATACGAAACGGGAACGACCTTAAATTTCGTTTCAAGAGCCTGATGTGTTAGGAAAATATTTCTACCCTCTTGGAATGTAATTCCAACGCTATCCGGATTTATTGAGGGAACTGAGAGCTGGTAGTCCCGAGCGAACTGCCCTATTGCTTGAAACACGTCAAAATCTAAGAGCGTTTGAACAGCATGTTTGATTGTTTGTTCGAACTGACTAAGCTTCATAGCAATTTCAGTTTTTAATTTATGCTCCCGTGAATGCATTGCTCTTCGCAAATTATTTTGTAAGTTACTCGCTTGCTGACGATTTGCTTGAATAGGTAATACGATACTCTGTGAAAAAATACCATCAACCCATTCGAGTTCATCGCGCTTGAGTTGTAATATTTGGGCTAAGTGGTCTTCTGATTCTTGTAATGCATTAACTAGAATCTCAAAGACTTGAGGTGGGAGATACTGGCGAAGTTGCTCTGCACCGATCGCTTCAGCCGTTGAGGCTTCCAGAATGTTGATAATCTGGTCACCTTCCAACACAACTTTGCTAGTAGATATTTCATTCCGAATCTTATCATTAGCCCAAATTTCTGTTTCACTCAGTTTCGTCTCAAATTTTTGTGACGCAGATCGTAATCGATCATAGTCAGCATCTGCACCAATCGAAATGTCCCCAGAACTTGTTATTTTACCAACGATTTCAACCAAATTATTTAGAGCAAGAAGGTCAATTTTTTCATTAAAGCCTTCTAGAGCTGGGGTGGAAGGAAGTCTACTCATTGCTTCGGCTGCTGCACAAATAGCCATGATTGTTTCATGGTTTGTTGCATAAAAGGCGATTATCGTTTCAGGTGTTACATCAGCCATGGTGAATTCAGATTTCAGTATCTCGAGGTTGTTAGCTTGTTCTGCTGCCCCACCCATATTCCCCATTTCGAGTGATGCAATTACGTAATCGTACGATTGTAAATATTCGTCTAGACGTTCACCAGGTTTGAGCTGGATGATTCTTGAAGTTTTGTCGGCTCTGAATTCTTTCAGTTGCTGATATGCTGTCTCGTTATCTGTCAATATAACTCTCCAAGTTGCTAATGACAGATTTGCTCCACGTCTTAACGGTCGAGCGTTGGAGAGAAGCTGGCCCAATTGATTGAGTTGTTCTTGATTACATTTCTCCACTAGTTCTTTTGCCTGTTGGAACCATTTTAAGCGCTGATTTATGATATCGATTTTTGTTGATGGTAGAGGATAATAGAGTGACATTTTGTCTTTAGCGAACAGGCTATTTGCATATGATTGGATAAGAGTGAGGATTCGTTTGTAAATTTCTTGGATATCTTCGGTTTTTAGCACTTCAAATGCACTAATTCCTTCTCGGATGGCATATGCCTCTTGCACGATATCAAGAGCTTTTTTCTTTCCCACACCAGATATACTGGCGAGGGTGGCCACTTGTGCATTTGTAATGATATCTAGTGCAGCTTCTTCAGATCCGAATATTCCAACTAATTTCTGAATCAATCGTGGTCCTACACCTGGAATTTGGTCGAGTCGTTCAAGCTCTGACAAACAGTTTCCTCCCTTAATACACAGAATCTTAGATACCGTATTTAATTTCTACCCGTTGTCCGAAACCTACCCATCTAATACAGCTGCTTGTATGGTGTTCGGTTCCTGCATCATCGACGGGCACTGCCCCCCATAGGAGCTGTCACCTCCCGCCTCACGCCAGGCGTTTAGCGTCTCCGTGCAACTCACGGCGACCTTAACTAAATTATAACTAGCATTCACATCCCGGTCTAAGTTAACCCCGCATCGATTACACACAAAGACACGGGCAGATAACGCCAAATGCTCTTTTATCTCTCCGCATTGAGAACACTGTTTCGATGATGGATAGAACCGGGGTGCCACTAGTAATTGTGACCCATACCACCTGGTTTTATAAATCAGTTGGCGACGAAACTCAAAGAACCCTACGTCCGCGACTGCTTTAGCCAACTGCGGATGCCGCTTCATCCCCGCCACATTCAGATCTTCAACCACGATGACTGACTTGGTTCTCGCCAGCATTGAGGTGACCTTGTGGAGAGCATCCCTGCGAATATTTGTGATTCGTCTATGCAACCGTTGTAACCGACGTACTGTTCTCATACGATTCCTGCTCCCTCGCTTTTTCCTTGCGAGAGACCGCTGTACGCGTCTCAGTTTTCGTTCAAAACGGAATAATACTCGAGGATTTTCATGCACGGTTCCATCGGATACAACGGCTAATCGGTGAAGCCCTAAATCCACTCCCACTACAGGACCCCGATTCTCAGGAACCACCAAGGCTTCTCGTACTAGCAGCGAGACAAACCACCGACCAGCTTGTTCTGACAGTGTTGCTGAAAGGATGTGTACTTGATCGGTTTCTGAAGGCAGATAGTTTTGCTCCTTCAGTCGGAGTCGCCCTAAACGGGGAAGTTGGATTACGTGTGGATAGACCCGAATTCTCCCCGTCAGGCGGAAGGACCTACTGCCACGTTTTCGGGACTTAAATTTTGGGAAGCCCGGAGGGTCACCACTCTTCAATCGACGATAGAAATGGGCGAAGGCTCGATCAAGATTGCGGAGGGCTTCTTGAGGGGCGCACTTGGAGACCTCGTACATCCAGGGGAAGTCAGTTGATTTTAACTGGTTTAACTCGCGATGTAAGGTGATTGCATTGGGTGATTTGCCGGTTTGTTGGTATTGGGCTATTTTCCGTCGGAGTCCCCAGTTGTAGGCGAATCGGGCACAGCCGGCATGTTTGCGGCAGAGGGTGCGTTGTCGCTTGTTCAGTTTTAACTCAGTCTTGTAGGCGCGATAAACGATTTTATATTCTCTTGGTCTGCTTGGTAACCGGGAAAAAAGCGGCGGATAGGAGCCGGTAGGAGAGATAGCCGTATGCTCTGTGGCGGATTTGCCTGGGCTTTTCATAGTCTCGGGTCCTGCTGGGATTGGTTTCTGGATGTCATATGCTTGAGAGGGGTTTTTATGGGTGACAGACCCCGAGGGATGGGTGAATGAGGTGGGGTGAGATTCTGTAGGGCTTTGGTGTTGTGGCGGGGATGATGGAGATTCTTTTGCGGATAGGTGACCTGATTTGTCCACAAAAGGGCAGAACCACTCCAACCGTTGAACGCTCCCTTCGTAGAAGTGTACAAATGCCTTTATAAGGAGCTATGGAATTTCACTGAACTTATCCCCTACAGACTTCGAGGTTTGTAAACAGTGACGATGATTCTTTATTTGGCATTAATCGGGCTTCTTGCGGCCTTCATTGTGACTTTCTTAGTAATGCCATATATTATCAAAGCCATGAAGCGGAGGGGCATTATTGGCATCGACGTTCACAAATTGGACAGACCTGAAGTTGCTGAAATGGGCGGCCTCGGAATTCTCTTAGGTGTTGCAATTGCGTGTCTCGTGGTATTCCTTGGTTCAGGATTTATTGGTTTAGGAGTTTTTGATTTCAGGATTTTAATTTTCCTTATGGTTCTCCTCATAGCAGGAATGATTGGGGCAATTGATGATTTGAAACCACTTGGACCAAAGGTTAAACCGCTTCTTACAACCCTGGCATGCCTTCCTATTCTTTTCTATACTTGGATACTGATTCTGTTAGATATAATTCCACCCTTCTTGCCTACGTATGTTCCAGCGCCCTATCTGCCTTTCTTGGGTGCAACCCGATTAACAATTGTTTATCCTTTTATCCTAATTCCACTGGCTATCGCCGTCACATCTAACGCTGTGAATATGTCCGACGTTTTCAATGGAGTGATGCCTCTTACCACGATTATCATTTTTGCAGCTCTTCTGATAGTGTCACTATTTATGATGGTCATAGGAATCCCAGAAGCAGGATTAGGTCTTTTGCTTTGCAGTGTGATGCTTGGTGCCCTTTTCGCCTATTACTATTACAATCGTAACCCTGCACAAGTGTTTGCAGGTGATACGGGTTCACTTCTTGTGGGTGCAGCGGTAGGTGCTATAGCTATTCTGGGGCGCTTAGAGATTGTAGCCATAATTGCGCTTTTACCAGCAATTATGAATGCGTTTTATAGTTTGGTAAGTATTGGGGGCCTTTTAGAAAGACGGCAGATGAGAGCAAGACCGACGGTGTTTCAGAAAGATGGGAAGTTAGCCGCATCGAAGGACCCTAAAGCTCCGATCACTTTGACTCGCCTTGTCGTCGCAAGAGGTCCGTTAAGTGAACAGTGTATTACGTTATCATTAGCTACGTTAACTCTTGCAAGTAGTATCCTTGCTATTCTAACGGTTTCGTTAATCCCTTATTTTCACGATGCAATTATCGCATGGCCCTTTTCAATGATGCTGATAATAGTACCATTCTGTCTGATTTTTGGTGTCTATTCCATATTTCGAAAGAAGGATCATCTTGGAATACGGTTATCGGGGCTAATCGCGATTATGGTGGGAGTGTGGGGACTTGGTATGGTAGGATTTGCTTTGTTGGATTTCTTAATCTTCTATTATCCTAATTCTTTTTGGCCTATTGCTGGTATCTTGTTTGTGTTTGGGTGGTTGACCTTATGGCATTTTTCAACACGGTTATATTTCCGTTTTGAAATGAAAAAATCATCCATTAGCTCTTAGAGAGATTCTTAGATTTCCCCTTCTGCCATCGATATTCGAAGCTTTGCTGGAATATCTCTACGATTCCCTCATTTGCTGAAAAGCTAGGCCGGTAAACATACCGTGGGTGACCTCGATTTCTTTCAGGTGAAGCCCAAATAAGAAAGACCACTTTCGAGGAATCTGTTAGTGTCCCTCTCACAGGGAACTTTAGGTCAGAAGGTTGACGAACCGCGATTTTCAGAGATTTGAGCTTTCGAACCGTATCATGTGTGATTGGGTGTTCCATATTCATTAAGACGCGAATTTTCACACCACGATCCAAAGCCTTCTCTATATCCTTTTCAACTTCTTCAAACCAACTAAAGACATCGGTAAATATATCGAGTGTCTTCTTAGCTTCTTTGATTAGCTTTTTCGTCTGTTTCTCGGTTAACGCTAAATTATCCAAAGGCTTAAGCAAATCTTCAGGCTTTATTCGAAGTCTCTCACGCCAAAAGATAGGCGAGAGAACTGCTTTGACTTCTTGACTTGTTTCTTCAAGTTGGCGTAATGATTCCTCTGCAGCTCGTTTTCTCAGCTTAATCAGATTTTGTAGACCTTCATCTGGACTAACGATTTCAAATTTTTTTGGTCGACCTTCGAGTATTACAATAAGACCCAAATCTCGGAGACTCTCTAACACTCCATAAACCCGGGGTATTGGAATGTTCGCTTTAGTAGCTACTTCTTCTGCACTCATTTTTGTTCCTTGAACCAATACTAGATATGCTTGTGATTCGTATTCTGTGAGGCCTAGTTGGCGAAGCTTTTCTGCTGGTTCGGAGCGTGACATGTTAATCATATTCATATTCGTCTTCTCCTAAATTATCGTTTCGAATAAACTGGTTTAAACGTAACATCGGTAACTTTTTAGGGCATATCCCGTTCTTAAACTTTAGGTGCAAATTATGAGTCCGCTTGGAGTCGGCGTGATAGGAGTTGGAGCATGGGGTAAAAATCATGTCCGTGTCTTTTCTGAATTAGAAGATGTTAATCTAGTTGCTATTGCAGATCGAGACGCAAATCGCGCCAAAGCACTGGCAGACAAGTATAATGCGAAATATTATACACAGACAGATGATCTATTGAAGCGCAAAGACATTGATGCAGTTACTATTTGTACTCCTACGGTTACACATGCGGATCTTGCGTTAGAAGCTATTTCTTCTGGAAAACACGTGCTACTCGAGAAGCCCATGACAGATACAGTGCAACAAGCTCAAAGAGTAATAGAAGCTGCGAAGACCGCTAATGTCTTGTTAATGGTGGGGTTCGTAGAACGCTTTAATCCAACCGTGGATATTGCAGCAAAGGTTATTGACGACGGCAAAGTTGGTGAATTGGTATTAGGTTCAGCACGAAGATTGGGACCGTTTGTACCTGGGCGAGTTGCAGATATTGGAATTATTAAGGATATGGCAATCCATGATATTGATATCGCTCGTTTTTTGGTAAAACAAGAAGCCACTTCGGTCTATGCCATTGCAGGGAGTTTATATCATAAGTATGAAGATCACGCTAATATTGTAATTCGTTTTAATGACAAACCAACCTTTTTCCTCGAATGTAATTGGTTGACACCACATAAACTTCGAGGGCTAAATATTACTGGCTCTGAAGGTGTTATGTCTTTAGATTATATTTCGCAAGGTGTTACCATTGGTACGAACCAATGGGAACAAAAATCAACAACCAAATGGGATGAACCGCTCAAGCGAGAACTCCACCACTTCGTGGAGAGTATTGCAGAAAAACACACCCCGCTCACTTCGGGTGTTGATGGCTTGGAGGCGCTGCGAATCGCTGAAGCGGCTCTCGAAAGCGCACGAAGTAAAAGAATAATTTACCTTGAGGAGTATCGTTCCAGTTGAAGAGAAAGATTCATTCTAGCTCAGTCGTTGAGGATGATGTTAAGTTAGGAAAGGGGTGCATTGTAGAGGCGTTTGTTTTAATCCGAGGCCAAGTACAAATTAATCAATCATGCTATTTTGGACTCGGTTGTTACATTCAAGGACCTGCCTCAATTGGGAAGAACGTGTTCTTTGGTGAAAGAACCACAGTTGGTTTCCCAAATCAAGAATTAATCCGACAATTCCAGAAGGAAAAAATTAGGACTCCTTTATTTGGTATGGAACTAACTACAATTGGCGATGGTTGTATTATTCGATCTGGTTCAGTGATATACGCGGGTTCTCAAATTGGCAATAATGTTCGAATGGGACATAATGTATTGATTCGTGAGCAAGTTAAAGTAGGCGATGAATCGACTGTCGGAACAGGAGTTATTATTGATGGAAAAACAGCGATTGGGAATAAAGTGTCGATTCAATCGAATGTATACATTCCCTGGAATACGGAGATAGAAGATCACGTGTTTCTTGGTCCCAACTGCATTCTAACTAATGATAAATATGTCATGCGATTCCCGTACAAGCTGAAAGGCCCCGTTATAAGGTCGGGCGCGAGTGTTGGGGCTGGGGCAGTAATAATGCCAAATTTAGAAATTGGTGCTGAAGCAGTTATAGGTGCAGGAGCTGTGGTTACTAAGGATGTGCCTGCAAAAACTGTGGTGTATGGCAAACCAGCACAAATACGTGATACCGTTCCTGAGACGTGGAGGAAGCCCTTTGAATAGGAAAAATGCCGAGATTCGTTAAGCAAACATTCATCCTGTTTGGGGCAAGCGAAGGCCATTTTGTGGTTACATTTTACTTTTTTATGGCGGCTAAGAGAATGCTTAAATACGTGAACGGAATCGACAAATCGAAACCCGATATCGGTGTGTGTCTCTGTGAAGAAGAGAGTCGTCTTCCTATTTGCGCTCATTTGTTTGCCAATGGTGTTTGCACTTGCACCACCTGTGAACGGAGATGGATTAGATCTAGTAATAACAGAAGTGCAACGAAACGTTCATTATGAAGAATATGGGATGGTTCTCATTACAGACACCATTACTATATTTAATCCAGGATCTAGTCCTGTATTTTCTATAGAGACGGCATATCCTCTTTCAGAAATTGGTAGCGTAAAAGAGTTCTATGCAGAAACGGTGGATGGAACAGAGCTTTTCTTTCAACGAACCCCAACTATTGGACCAAATTGCTCCGGATGGGAGGTATTCCTGCCTGAGCCCCTAATGCCTGATGAGGATACAACATTTATTACTCAGATGTCGGTTGAAGGTCTTACTTCACAAACGGCTACAACTTCAACTGTGGTATTTTCAATACTACCGACGAGTCCATATGTTATTGAGTATTATGAAACGCGATTAACTTTCAATTATGCCCTAACGGCTGCAACACAAGAATATTGGTCGGGTAGTAATGTTCATCCCTATTCATACGAAGAGAGAGCAGTGCTTCTTGATGTTATGTCAGATGTTTTTCTTCCGTTAATGACATACATAGAGCTTAAACGTGTCTTTTCTATCGACGCTTGGGGCTATCTCTTCGCACATGAGATTCATTCATTGCGTGTGAATAGTCAAAATCCGTTATTTTCTACTACAGGAAAGCGTTGGCAGAATATAACATTACAATTGCCCATAGGAAGCGAGTTTTTACGAGTTTATGACCAGGTAGCTAACTTATCTAGCCAGATAGGTAGATTAGCAAATAGTACTCATCATGGTACAATCTACGTATCCTTCCAGTATCACTTAGAAGAAGAGGATACATACACTTTCTACTTAGAATACCGCATTCCTCTTGATTATCACCAACTTGTTCTACAAAACGGTCAGTTTCTTGATTTTAACCTCTATTCAGAATATCCATTTAGGATTGAAAGGCAAATAACAGAATTCTTACTTCCACCTGGATGTTGGCTTCAAGGTGTTCCTTTGGGAGCTGTAACATCAATTGCTCCATCAGGACAATACCTAATATCGTTTCTAGCGACAAATGTCACTTCCATTAGCAAAGGTGAAGCGAATCTATATTATGTCTATCCGGTACTTCCTGCCCTTTTTAGACCTCTACTCTTTTTCGTTGTTGTTGGGATTGTTTGCCTTGGTTATGTTGCCGTTAGACGGATTCCTTTCTTCCATGGGGAGGAGGAAATTGCTCTTGTTGTTGCAGAGATAGACCCAGCAATTCTCAGTGAATTTTGTGCTTTATATGGCGAAAAAATCGCACTTTTGCTTCAGACAGAACGACTAGAGCAGGGCATGCTTCAAGGAAAAATATCGAAACCTAGGTACCGAAAGGAAAGGAAGAATTTCGAAAGGAAACTACGATCTCTTGAAAGAGAATTAGAGGGCAGAAGCCAGCCTTTAATTGAGGCAGGTGGAAAGTACGAGTCCAGCATTCGTCAACTGGAAATATTGGAAGCTGAACGGGTCAGTGCAATTGAAGCACTTCACGCTCTGGAACAACGATATCGCCAGAAGCGAATTACAGCTTCGGTATACCAGAAGCTTCAGAAAGATTTGCAGAAACGCCGGGATAAAGCGGTAGGTCGAATGGATCGAATTCTATTGACTCTTCGCGAAGAACTAGTAGAATAGAAAATCTCTCCTGAAGCCGAAAGACTCAAGAAGCACTAGAGAAAAGAATCGCTTCAAAGATATTTGTGCAAGCCCGGTAGTGTAGATTACTCATTGTCGAGTATGCACTTTGGTCAATCATCCGGGGCTTTGGAACTGTAACTTCGAAAAACAGTGAAGCTACCCCGGGACCGCGGTTCGAATCCGCGCCGGGCTACCATTCTATTTTGTACTGGTGACTAATCGTGGGAACCAGTTCTGTTTTTTTGCTTTTGCTGATTGTTCATCCCATTCAGCGAGGATTTTGACAGCTTCACATGCTGTTTGACTAGCTTCCTTTTCGCCTATTGTGGCAAATTCATCAGTCACACGATTGGCAAAGACAGTACAAACCGCACCGCCTCTTAAACCGAAGAGATTTGAGAGGGTCAGGAGTGTCGAACATTCCATCTCGAAATTCAATACTCGTGCAGCTCTCAAATCAGAAATTATATGATCCATATGTGATTGCCAGTAGTTATTGAAGCCAGGTCGTCCTTGACCAGTATAAAAACTATCTGTGCTACAGGTTATCCCAACATGGTAGGCATATCCGAAGTTCTCTGCAGCTTCAATAAGTGCTAGAGTTACTTGATGATGAGCGAAGGCAGGATATTGTGATACAACATATTGGGAACTGGTACCGTCATATCTAACCGCGCCTGTGGTGATTATTAAATCACCGCAGCGGATATCTTTGTGAATGGCTCCAGAGCTGCCGACCCGAATCAGGGTTTTTGCACCAATTGTAGCTAGCTCTTCGATGGCGATGGCAGTTGCAGGACACCCGATTCCTGTAGATGTTGTTGTAATTGGGGCGTTTTTGTAAACACCAGTATAGGTTAAGTATCCCCGTTTATTGGCCATTTGTGTTGCCGAATCCCAAAGTTCAGAAATGAGAGTGGCACGAGCTTGATCACCAGGTAAAAGTACAGAAGAGGCAATATCTTTGGGTTTAAGTCCAATATGGTACTGAGTTTTATCTATTTTCTGCGGTCGACTTGCCGACTTCCATTTTTTCATTTATTTTGCTTCCTTTTGATTCAAAGTTCATCGTGTACCTCGACGATAACTAGGTCGTACTTTTCGTGTAATTTTCTCTTCACGTTCTTCAATAAATCCTGTGTCGATTAAGATTTCTATGGATTTATCGAGTTCTGTGCGACTAATTTGAAGAGAATTGGCGATTTCGCCTCGTGGTTGACCGTCAGTATACGACTCCATAATCTTGTTTAGTAGTTTTTCTCCGATATAGACATGTTTCCCCTGAGAAATAATAAGCACCCCTTGGAATCTTGTTACCTTGGACCCGAGGATTCTATTTAGTTCCACTTCGATTTTTGCAGGTGTTTCATCTAATTTTTGGGCTAAATCAATAAGGGTAATTCTTTCAGCTTCGTTGAGTTCAGCCCGTAGATGTCGGATGAAGAGTATCCGACGGTAGTATAGAAGACCACCAATAAGTAGTACGATTGAAATTATGATGATTAGAAGCCCCCAGCCGAGTAGGGGATTTACAGTAAATACGGTCTGTATGGTCGTTATCAATTCAATTGTATTTTGTGATTGAAAAAAAAGAAAATCGATTATGAGCAAGACAGCAGCTATACCGAGTAGGATTAGCAGTATTTTAGAAAGTGTTGATAGCAAACTCATAGTTCTCCCTCGAATCATAGAGGTATTGGCACTTAACCAATGTAACTGGCACTTTCGGATTCATCGCGTGGCTCTTGGCGCTCTCGTTGTTGGAGGAGATGATATTTCACTTGTGCGAAGATGCCTTTCATTTCCTCAATCTTCTGTTCAAGTTCGGACACATCTGCTTTGATGTTGAATCGGTCGTTGAGGACTTGCACGATTAATTTTGATGCACGTGGATCCAACCTAAGTAGAGGAACAGTCTCTGCTAAAAGACAAACTCCTTCGATTCCGTATTTGAGATTAGCCCAAGCAGGAATCACACCATTGGCGCCATTGATGACACCATCTGACATTGGTTCGACGTAATCTAGTTCAGTAAAGAAAGCCTGGAATTTGGGTCCTGTTGAAGAAACAAATACTTTGGGGGTTTCGGGATATTCTCCAGGAACATAAGCTCCCGTTGCTGCAACTTTTGTTACATTGAGCTTTTTGAGGGTCTCTGCAATTTTATCCGAAAATTCATAGATTCCCTGTGAGGTAGAGGGTTGAAAATCACCAGAGACAAGAAGAACGTCATGTTTCAGTTTTGGATTTTTATGAAGATAAATTTGGCATTCGGGGATTTTCATCATGCCTTTATCGTCAATCATGACATGGGGGGGGAAGTCGTCAGATGTAATCTGAATTATTGGTTCTGCATTGAGACTTCGAATGAGAACTTCAATAGCCAATTTTCCAACACTGGCAATGCCTGGCATACCAACCAGTGCAATAGGATCTCGAAGACCCTTTACCGCTTTTAGCTCATTAATATTAATCATAGTAAGTCCCCACAGCGCGATTAGGCTTCAGGAAGATGAGATTTAAACTTTATGTCCTACGCCATTCG
>JBHLPR010000091.1:0-6484 GCA_048939245.1 Promethearchaeota archaeon
TTTACAAAAGGAAAAGATGTCAAGTTTCACGGAGCAGGTCGGGAAGACATCGACGCCTTAATGCTGGGTAGTGGACGACCATTTGTAATTGAGGTGCTTCGACCTCGAACTCGAACGATCCCGCTGAATCAGGTTGAAAGACAGATAAACAAATCAACTAAAGGCAAGGTGAAGGTGACCAATCTCCGATTTGCGAACAAGGAGGTGGTTCAAAGGTTGAAGAGTACGGCCACGTTATCCAAAAAGGTTTATAAGGCAATCATGCATGTTGAGGCGCCCATCGCCCAGGATACACTAAAAAAGCTCCAAGAGCTACCGTTGCCGATACAGATACACCAACGGACCCCTCAACGCGTCAGCCATCGCCGTTCAGATCGTGTACGGAAAAAGCGTGTTGATGCAGTCGAAATCGTTGCTATCGACCCTAAAACCTTTGAATTAACCATCACCTGCCAAGGTGGACTTTACGTCAAAGAATTTATATCCGGTGATGAGGGTCGCACTATACCAAGTATCTCGGAAATCTTGGACACACCTGCTGAGTGTACTCAGCTAGATGTGATAGATGTAGCAATTGTGGAGAATAAACTACCATGGTAAAACGTTCACACGGATACCGTGTTGGTACCCGTAAAATGCTGACTAAAAAAGTCCGTCAACGTGGCATGCCTAGCCTAGGCAAAATACTGCACACCTATGCGGAAGGTGACCGTGTTGATATTCTCATCAATCCTGCAATCCATGGTGGTCAACCCCATAAGCGCTATCATGGTCGCGTGGGAATAATTCAGGGACGTCGTGGTCGAGCTTATGAAGTAGAAACGACCCTAGGTAACAAAACCAAACTACTTATTATTCGACCGGAACATCTTCGACCCAGTGGAAAACAACCAAAATAAAAAGGAAGAGGAGCTAGCATGGTAAAAGAAATCGTTGAATCAACACCACTTACTCTTGCTGAAGTTAAAGCGATACTTACAAAACGTGGGAAAAAAGCGGAACTCAGTTACATTCAACGAGTCACTTTAGATCACACAATAAAATTTTCATCATTGCCAGCTCGAACCGCAAAATCACTTGTCAGGAAACTAGTGAAGAAATTCGAAATGGAAGAAGCCCTAGCAATTCAACTAGTTGACATTGCACCAACAACCACTGATGAGCTCGCCTCTTTTCTTGCTCGAGCTCCTCGCACTTACACTCCTGACGAAGTGTCAGATATCTTAGAACTTCTTATATCGTCGATGAAGAGGGAGGCAGCAAAGAAAAAGAAGTAATTCCGTGCAGAAAACGGGAAAAGAGATAAACCCCACTGCACCTCCTGTACACTACTTTTATGAGGGTAAACCATGACAGCTCGTCCACCCACGAAAAAGTTTGAAGAGTACGCATACGTTCTAGATCACTTGCCACGTGGGTATCCAGAGGATACACGACCGATTTTCAAAAAAGACCCGATTGTCCAAGCAGTCGGTGATACCTATTTCACTCTCCTGGAGTTGGTACCTAGAAAAGGAGCCCGGTTTAGCCCTCAGGAATCAATATTCATTGGACGGGACCGTCGAGATAAAATCGATCACGTTAAGCGTCGAATAACCTTTGATATTTTAACCGCAACTGCCCGGAGCGAATTACCTTTTGTCATAGAAAAACTAGTTGAAAAAACAGAACCCCGTTTCGTTGATTTCTTCAATAACGCTCGCCCACTAACGACGAGAATGCATAGTCTGGAATTACTCCCTGGCATCGGCAAAAAGCTCATGTGGGATATTCTTGAAGAACGACGCAAAGCCCTCTTTACAAGTTTCCAGGATATTGCAGAACGAACCCAAATTCGGGCTCCAAAAGAGATAATCGTTAAACGAATACTCATGGAATTGGGTGGCGAAGATAAATACCACCTTTTCACCCGTAAGCCCGTTGCTGAAAAAGAACAAAATCGGAGTTAAACGGAGCCATAAAAATGACGCCGGGGACCCTTCTTACCCGGACGAAACAATGGCTCAAAAAACATGATATCCGAATTTCGAAACGGTTAGGACAACATTTCCTAGTTGATGAAGAAGTACTCAACAGGATTATTGAACACGCACAGCTTTCTCCAAATGATCAGATTCTTGAAATTGGCACAGGAAATGGCGTCCTAACAAAGGCACTCGTTAAGCACGTTCAACGAGTATACACAATTGAAAAAGACACAACGCTCTTTCAAATCCTTTCAGAGGAATTAGGAGCAGAGACACGCATTCAATTGATCCATGGCGACGCTACAAAAATCGATTGGCCTCAATGCAATAAACTCGTTGCTAATCTTCCATATACCATTTCGTCGCCTGTATTGTTCACGTTTTTTGATTCGAAGATTCTAACGGCTTTGGTAATGCTGCAAAAAGAGTTCGGACAACGACTTACGGCACAACCTGGATCTAGGGAATATGGAAGATTAACGGTGATGGCAGCATATCATGCAATGGTAGATTTGGTTGAAATCATCAAGCCCGATTCTTTCTATCCGCCTCCTGGCATATCATCTGCCCTTGTTCGAATTACCCGAAAAGTTCAACCAACTTTTGAAGTAAAAGATTTCGACCTGTTTAAACAGGTCGTAACTATCCTTTTCAATCAGCGAAGAAAGAAAATCCGTTCACCGTTAAAGGCGTTCTTAGGTAATCATCAGTTTAACCAGATTCAAACCCAAATCCCTAATCTAAACCAACGAGTCGAAGAATTAAGCCCACGACAAATTGCTAATATATCAAACAGCCTCTATGAGACACGAGCTTCATGAGCCCTAAAACCGCATTCTACGATGATGTTTGGGTTGTAGTAGATAAAGGAGTCTATGAACCCGCCGATGACACTTTCATGCTTTGTGGGAACCTTGAAATTTCGCCGGAGGAGAGGATGCTGGAGATTGGGACCGGGTGTGGCATAGTAGCTATTGTAGCCGCCAAAGCAGGAGCACACGTAATTGCCACTGATCAGTCCAAAATCGCGGTTCAAAACGCCAGGAAAAACGTAGCGTTTCACAAATGTGAAACTCATGTAGAAATCCGTCAAGGGTATCTCCTGGAACCAATTCGCCCGAGTGAGAAATTCTCTCTGATTGCATTCAACCCTCCATATCTCCCAAGCACAAAGGAAGATCCTGGCTTCGATTCTGCCTGGTCGGGTGGAAGTAAAGGATATGAAATAACAGAGCAATTCCTTGCTCAGTGTACCCCCTATCTTCAAGAGAACGGTCGATTATTATTAATTCAGTCTTCACTTTCGGATACTGAACGGATTCAGCGTAGACTCGAAGAACTCTTTCAGTCAGTGAAAGTGAAAGAAGAAAAGGCATTTTTCTTTGAGCGTTTATTACTTTTTGAAGCACAGATTCCACGATAGACACTGTTATTAACACAATTTGAGAATCACTCTTTGCTTAATGGATTGTGTGGAGCCTTATGCCTGTTAACTTAACAGCTGAAGCACATGCTGCAAAAATTGCCTATGAACAGGCATCAGGTCTTGATGAGCGTATCGAAAAGCTCGAAAAGTTCATTTCGCTTATCCCCAAGCATAAGTCATCTGAGAAGATGGTAGCCCAATATAGACACCGATTAACCGTATTACGACAGGAGCAAGAAGAAAAGCGGGCCCGTCGAAAAATGGTGACCGGGGGACCCAGTTACTCTATTGCGAAAGAAGGGGCAGGTCAAGTGGTACTGGTTGGTATTACCAGCTCCGGGAAAAGTACACTCTTAAATCGATTAACTGGAGCCAAGGCGAGGATAGGAGAATATGAGTTCACCACTCAACTTCCCGAACCAGGGATACTGAAATTTGGGGCCGCAGATATCCAGATTATTGAAATGCCAGCACTCTTCGAGGACGCTATTGACAGCAGTATTGGACGCCAAATCCTCGGAGGGATACGTAATGCCGATCTCGTTGTTTTAGTTATCGATCTCTCTAAGCCACCTCGACCCCAACTCGAATTCCTTATCTCGACTTTGGAAGAGGCTCGGATTAAATTGAATAAAGACCCACCTAAAATTCGGTTCGCGAAGACCGGCAGTGGAGGAAAGAACATTGTTGGAGCCACTAATTTTCAAGGAAATCCAGAGCTCATTCACCAACTACTCCGTCGTCGACGTATTCATAACTACTCGCTTCAATTCTGGGGTCCATCAAGTTTTGAAGATCTAATTGAGGTAATTGATAGTCGCACGACCTATATTCCAGCAATTATTATCGGCACCAAAGGAGATTCAGCTAATAGTTCAAAGAACTATGCCGAATTACAGAAAGAATTTGGTGTCCATTTTCAGATTTTTCCTGTTTCCATTGAAAAGAATATGGGTATAAAAAATGTTGCCGACGGCATCTTCAAGGGACTCAGGGTTATTCGAATTTTTACACGCAAAAGCACAGGTGAAATAGGTGATAAACCGATTATTCTTCCCATCGATTCTAACGTCGAGGATCTTGCCAAACGACTGCACAGCGATTTTCATAAAAATTTCCGCTATGCAATCGTTTACCGAATAGGCACAGGTCAAATGCGTAAGAAGGTTGGATTTAGCTTCATTTTAAAGGACCAAGATGTGATTCAAATCTTTACCTGATACTGTTCGTTGAAGCCTGTTAGCGCGTAAGATTAATAAGACGGCGAGATTTGCCTTACGTCCACCTTTAAAGTTGAGGCGAAACATCATGCCCGCCAGACCAGGAAAGTGCTATCGACAAATCAATCGTCCCCCATATACCCGTAAAGAGTACGTTAAGCGAATGCCAGGTAACAAGGTAGTCTTATATCGGATGGGTAAGAAACGGAACCGCAACTTTGAGTTAAGATTAAGCTTGCTAGCTGATGAGGCAGTTCAAATTCGTCACAGCGCTTTGGAAGCGGCTCGTATTGCTGCGAACCGTCATCTCACAACCCTTCTAGGACCTGAGGGTTATTTCTTATGGATTCGTACGTATCCTCATCAGATTCTCCGTGAGAAGAAGATGATGGCCTTTGCGGGTGCGGACCGGATCCAAGAAGGAATGCGCCGATCATTCGGTAAACCCTTTGCCTTAGCAGCACGAGTTAAGCCGAGACAGCCGATTTTAACCCTTGAAATAGATTTCAGAAACTTGAAGGTTGCTAAAGATGCCTTACGGAGAGCATCAATGAAGCTTCCTACTCCGTGTACGCTTAACATTGATAGGGCGCCAGAAGAACTTCGCAAGAAAATTGGTTTCTAATTGGTATATACACTCTTCGTGCAAATCGAAAGTTACTGTTTCCAAGCCCTAATAGGATGAACTAGTTCCTGACCTTATAGGTTCGAAACTTACTTCCAGCATATCGACCGTGATTAGCCAAATCATTATTGATTTTGATAAGTCGGTTGTATTTTGCGGTTCTTTCACCGCGGGCAGGTGCACCTGTTTTAATTTGTCCACAGGAAAGAGCGACCGCTAAATCAGCAATGAACGTATTTTCGGTTTCTCCGCTTCGATGACTTACAATAACAGTGTAGTTATTCTCACCAGCGAGCTGTGCAGCTTCCATAGCTTCAGTGAGTGTGCCAATTTGGTTGACCTTTAATAAGAGGGAATTAGCAGCACCAACATCGATGCCCTTTTGCAGTCGATCGCTGTTTGAGACAAATATATCGTCACCCACAACTTGAACGGACTTCCCAATTGATTTAGTTATTTGAGCATAACTATCAAAATCACTTTCTTCAAATGGATCTTCAATCGAAAGTAGCGGATAGTCCTTACATAGACTGCGGTAGTAATCGAAGAGATCTCCAGCTGATAACTGCTGGTGGTCTATTGAGTAACTACCATTAGAATGAAATTCGTTGGCTGCAGCATCTATCGCCAAACCGATTTCTTTACCAGGTGTGTACCCCTCTTGTTCGATTGCGGCGATAATTGCATCGAGAGCGTCCCGTGTTTGACGTATTGGAGGGGCAAATCCTCCTTCATCGCCAAGGTTTTGGCCACTCGGGCCGTATTTCTGTTTGAGGACTGTTCCTAGGGTGTGATAGACTTCGATACCAGCGCGTAAGGCCGGATGGAATTCGGTAAACCCCACTGGCATTACCATAAATTCTTGAATAGTCAAATCGTTACCTGCATGAACTCCACCATTGATAATATTCATCATGGGAACAGGTAACACGTATTGTTTACGGGGGACAAGATATTCAAACAGATGTTTAATACCTGTATCAGCCGCAGCTTTTGCTACCGCCAAAGATACGCCAAGAATCGCGTTGGCTCCTAAATGGCTTTTATTTGATGTACCATCCAATTTGCGCAATTTTGCATCGATTGCCTGTTGGTCACGTGCATCCATTCCAATGATGGCAGGTGCAAGGATTGATAGAATATTTTCGACGGCTGTTTTTACTCCACGTCCATGAAAGCGTTTGGGGTCATTATCACGTAATTCAACAGCTTCGAATTTCCCAGTTGATGCCCCAGATGGAACCAT
>JBHLPR010000006.1:0-12403 GCA_048939245.1 Promethearchaeota archaeon
ATTGAGGTGCTTACTATAAAAGAGTCAGAACAGCTGATTCGAGAACGAATAAAACATTTTGGTGGAAAGGGGCTTGCTCCTTTCAATTCCGAAGCCATTGAAGAGATCCATCTCCACACCCGGGGTTATCCACGTAGCATTCTTCGATTTTGTGAAAACATCATATCGATGGCTTTCCAAGAAGATACACCTGCAGGAGACCGAATAACCCGAGAATTTGTCCAACAAGTCATCAAACAACAACCTAGTCCACCACCTGTAACTACTCTTGTACCCAGCGCTTTAGACGAAACTCGATTTATTGAATCAAGCCCGGCCGTTGAAGATGAAGAATGGTTTGAAGAATTTGATGAACTCACTGCCACTCAACGCGAGATTATAGCGATTACCAAAGAATTGAAGCGGGTAACCTCTTCCATCGTTGCTGAAGAAATTGGGATTACTAAAGGAACCGCATCAAATGAACTCAAGAAGTTATATGATATGCAAAAGCTTCAACGTCGGAAGAGCTATCGTGGATTTGAATACCTACCACGCTAGTGCTTCTACTCCCTTTACAGATTTTTTGAAGAATCAGCCTGAGATGTTTACAGACACATATCTTTAAGTGAAACTTCCACGGAATTAAGATAAGAAAAAACCTGCTGCCGGGACCAGCTCATGTCACACGATGCTTTTGATTACCTTTTCAAAGTTGTACTAGTCGGTGACGCTGAAGTCGGCAAAACAAGTCTAACCACTCGCTTCGCTTATGGGACTTTCACTGATGGATACATTTCCACCCTTGGTGTTGATTTTATAGTAAAATCACTTCCCCTCAATAACTATATCGTCAAGCTCCAAGCTTGGGATACCGCTGGGCAAGAAAGGTATGCCGGGGTTCGTCCAATTTACTATCGAGGTGCGAAGGGAGCCTTGTTAGTCTTTGATATCACAATGCGGCAAAGCTTCGTGAATGTAGATAAATGGTATGATCAAATCCGAAAGTATTCTGGTGCTGATGTGCCCATTATCCTGGTCGGGAACAAGATTGATCTTGTTGATTCGCGTGTGGTTTCTACTGATGAGGTTCAGGTTTATGCAGCACAAAAGGGTATGCCCTTTTTTGAAACCAGCGCAAAAACTGATTATGCCGTCAATGACGTTTTTCACAAACTTGCAGAGCTCATTCTGACTACTGAACTTGCTCGAAAAGGGCCGCAGGATTAGCCGGTCCCGCTTGCACAAGAAAGGTTAGGTCGAATAGTGATGCGGGAGGATGCCTCCAAGTCTGATATTCAACCTCCAAGTCGATTCTGGGAGCTCCTCGAACGTTATACAGTCCTGAGTGCAAAATATGATGAAGAATCTCGTAGAATTCAAAAAGAGGCGAATAAACGGCTTATTCAGTATTTTCAAGAAAAATCTCCTGACTTACAACATCATCTCGTGGATACCCAGGCTTTGATTGAATTCATTGATGAGTTTGTCGACCATTTGTTGATTTACTATACCTATTATCGCAGCGTTCGACGGAGCATGGCGACCCTGTTTGCCTCGATTGGAATCACAGATCATCGAATGTTCGCTGAAATGGTCCGAGCAACTAGTGACCCACGCGTAAAGATACAACTCAACGATCTCGATGTGCAAGGCATTGGTTGGTTCCTTCGCCAGTTTCTGGACGAATACCAAGCCGTGGAACGCCATATCACGAAATTGGCAGGATATATGCCAAAATTGGAGAAAGCAGTTAAACAGACTTATAGTAAAGGAATGCGCCGTTTCCTTCAAGTGCTTCAGTACGCGACTTCGGTTACTTCCAGGGATTTACGGCTCGATGGTTATGAAAAGGTGGAAACTGCTATTGCGGAAGACGACTTGAGCCAAAAGGTCAATTCGGTCGTTGAGGCAATCGAGTATTTTGTAAAAGACGCTCAAAATCATCCCGCCTTTATTCTCACTGAATCGGTTGGCTACTTTGGTTCAGCGGAACTTGAAGAATTTGACAAGAAAATCACTTCCTTCAAACGCGTCCATGAGCTGTTTAAAGAACATGTCAGCCTTGCAACTCGAACTCGCTGGGTCTATCAGCGACATCACGCAACACTCTTTTCCAGCATTTTCGAATGCTCGCATTTCGAATTGCTGGAGATTCGAGATAAAATACGGAACGGAGCAGAAATGAAGCAATTCCAGGACCGTATTCGTGATTGTTCTGGCATGCTCCTAGGAGTATCTCAGGCACATTCTCTCTACCTTGAGTATAGCGCCTATTCCAAACAAATGCTTACCCTGGTCGATGCCTATCGAGAAATTGGAGATTTCTTACAAAGCGAGTTACTGCGGATATTGTACACTATGGAACTACAACGGAACCACTTGTATCTGGAAGTACGAGATGACTTCCGACAAACGTTAGATGAATTTCAACAAACACTCCTTGAGGTTTGTTCCCTAAGTCCAACTGAATAGTAGGTTTTTAATGTCTGGTTCAGGGTCCTTTTATTTTCCCGCTGCTTCAGATACACTTTGGTGAAAAGCTTTTTAGCTTACACTCCTTCTCTCCTTTCCACTGCGATGGTTCGGAAGCGTGGGTGTGGTGTTGGAACAAAAATACAATAGCCGCTGGTTCAGAAGCTATGAACAGAAACTCATGGCTATCGCATTTCCCATCGCTCTTCTCTTATCGGTATTGCCTCTAATTGTTGGCTTATTTGTACCCCAATTTGCCACGGTTTATCTGATAGGTGCCTACCTTGTGGGATTCCTCGCGGTCTTTGGCATTTGTTTAGTTCTTCTTGGGTTTCATAGCAAAATCGCCAAACGGCTTGCTCTGACAGTGGCTATCAGCTGTTTATTAGGCGCATTAGCTCACTACTGGTTGCTCATTGAAATTTTCTTTTTAGGCTTTCAAATCACCTACCCAAATATCTCTGCATACCTTACTGCAGCAGCTAATGTTGTATTCCTTATCGGATTTGCACTGCTATCAATCGAGCAACGAAGGCAATCAAAGCGACAAATTGCCGGCTATATTTTGATTACGTTATTTTTTGTTATATGCATTCTTTCAACCTATCAGATGAACCTTACTTACAACCCACCAATATTGCCAGCCATCGGGACGGGAGTACGGGTACTCTTAGGTTTTTTCACCGCAATCTTTGCTTGGGCGTTCTACTTCAATCAAGATCCACCACTTGACGTCATTGGGCGGCCTAGTCGGCTCCTTCTAATGTTCGCCAGCATATTTCTCATTCTTGGCTACACAGTGTTTGCCTTCCAATATGCCCCTGGATGGCCAACAGTTTCAACATTCTATTATGCTGGGTCCATCTCTGATACTCTCACACTTTTTGCCATCTTTGTTTTTCTTATTGCCATAATGGTTCTTTTTACTGAGACACTTGAAAACATGGCTACAATTCGCCCTCTTTCAGTGAAATATCAGGTCCCCACTCGGGTTTTGCTTATAATTTCCTTTTTGGTGGGTACGACCCTAACTGTCACTATCTCTATTACCCTAATTGGACGTGTCCTTCGAATATATCTTAATCCCATTGATGCACTGGTCGCATTGCAGACCATTGGTGTCGGTCTGCTGATGGGGTTCGGATTGATAATTCTCATATTTAGTGCCATTGGGTATCTGCTCTCTCGGTGGTTATATCGTCCATTAGAGCAGCTTGAACATGAAGCTATGGCCGTAACCGAACCCGGTATTATCTCCTATACAGAACCTCCTGGATTGGTATTCACGGAACTCCAAGGCGTTTCCGACAGCTTTACCGAGGTGCTAAACGAATTAGGAAGAGTTCGAGCTGAGCTGCGTCGGTTCACCATTACTCAACGCCAGCTTCGGGTTCCTTCAACCTCCCAATTAAGCAGGTTGGACTATTATCTAGCAATTCTAAACAATACGATAACCAATCGGCTTCAAACCATCATGAATTTCATAGAACTTGGACGGGCAACTTCGAACCAAGAAGAACAGACCCAACTTCTTGATCTAATCCAAACTGAAATCAACGAGATTCATTACTTGCTAAAAAGCATTCAACTTCTACGGCTCATCGATACCCAGGCATTACCCGAGTTCCACCGGTTTGATTTGGTTCCAATGCTGACCAATCTTATCCAAAAACTCCAAGAAGCCATTCCCGATTCCAGAAACCAAATTTCCTTATCTTTCCCTGAAAAAAAGGCCTTGGTGTTTGCTAATGAATATGTAATGCAGATTTTTCAATCATTATTCCGGTTGGTTTTAGAACGTGATATGGGTGGTCCTGTAACCATTGAAGTCAAGCTATCAACAACTAAGGAATTAGGTGTTGATTACTGGCAAATCGACATATTCCATTCCAAATGGATACTTTCTGACATTGAAAGGGTTCTCTTATTTCGATCGGACCCCGAACAACCACAAAAAGCCAATCCCAATCTCCTTCTGGTTCCAGCTCTGGTTGAATATTTCCGTGGAAAATTCCATGTGAAAAATATCGTGATTGATGACCCACAATATGGTACTGTCCTTCAAGTTTTATTACCGCACGCAGACAGTCGCAAACCCCAACCTCAGGAAGAAGAACCAGACTTAGGGAGTGGAGCTGAGTGACAACTGCAGTCATGGTGATTTCTCCACAGAATTCTCTTCGTACTTCTGTCGAACAGTTAATCGAACAAGGACACTATCTTGTATGTCCGGGCGTCGATAATCTTGGAGGATTTCGCCACGCTTTGAATGCAACGGAAACAACACCAAATGTCATTATTGTGGATTATTGGCTCAGTCGTTCACAAACTATCGATTTCATCCGGGGTTTGAAAAATCAGGGCTTTGCGGTTATTCTCATGGGAACCAGTTTCTTGGGTAAAGATGTGGCAACGCAGGAAAAGGTAGAATTCATCGAGAAACCATTTACACAAAATGAGCTACTCAAAGCGATTACTAGGGTGAATAAGGGAACCACCACTAAACCGTGATAAGTTTTCGGACACCTGACTCTGAAACGTACAAAGCTTTACCTGAAATCGGTCCACGATACTCTCGGCAGGAAAAAAGACTCATGATCTTACCGTTAAAAAATTCATGAAATCCTTGTGGAAATACTTCATGCGACCGCACAATGAGTTCCAACGAATTTTGAGTCATGAACTCCTCGGTAATATCTTGTCCAAAAGTTCTAATTCGGCTTCCCCGCATCGACGGTCCAAAACCTTTCAGTGTTTCCCGTGGATCATTCCACAATAATTGAAATGTGACAGGATGTTGGGGTTCGATTTCACGGGGCAGCTTATCAATCTCCTCTACACGACTAAGACTCTCAGAGATGCCACCATGTACTGCAAAGATTTTTTGTCTTTGACTAATCGCAGCTATCGGCAGATGTGCAAATGTTTCCCAGTACTGTTCAATGATATTTCCTAATGCGTTTTGAACCGTGTCATAAAATCCATAAGAGCGATTAATGCTTGGGGTCTCATGGTTTCCGCGGAGAAGCATTACTCGATTGGGTGCTTGGATTTTCAACGTAAACAGCAAATTCATGTTTTCAATCTGATGAGGACCTCGGTCCACATAATCGCCTAAAAATACAAAGACAGCATGACTATCCCAATACCGCATCAAAAGACGTTTTGTTGCATCCCAATCACCATGGGTATCGCCAACGAAAATCAACGGTTTATCCAGTAACTTCAGTAATCGTGGTTCCTGTTGTAGCAGGGGCAGGACACCTTCTAGAAGCTGCAGAACATCTTCTCTGAGATACTGTTCAACCCTAGCGACTACTTCAGTGATCATGGGGGGCAACAATCCTGCTCTTATTCAAAATGCTCTCCGTTAAATATGTTGCAACTCAATGAAACGGGATTCTAATCTGCTAAAATCTGAGTTCCCGCTTCACCCCGAATCGCTCGTGCAATATTTTCAGGTGAAGTGATGATCGCTAGCTCCCCACCCTCCTCAAGAAATTGGATGACTGATTCGATTTTCGGAGCCATGGATCCAGGGGCAAAGTGGCCTTCTTTGAGATATTGTTTCGCTTCCTTAGCTGTCATCCTATCAATACCCTTTTGGTTTGCCTTTCCAAAGTTCAAATAGACCTTATCAATTGACGTTGAGATAAGGAACCCCTTTGCACCCAACGCTTTACAAAGCAGAGCAGATGCCCGGTCCTTATCAATCACCGCTGCTACGCCTTTTAGTTTCTGATTCTCTTCCACAACCGGGATCCCTCCACCGCCCACTGTAATTACAATGAATCCATCGTTCAGTAAATTGTCAACAGCTTGGGCTTCAATGACTTTTTTCGGAATGGGTGAAGGAACCACACGTCGCCATCCACGTCCCGCATCCTCAACGATATGCCAGCCTTCCTTACCCCTTCGGTTAGCAGTCTCCTCATCCATGAAAGAACCAATGGGCTTGTTAGGGTGGGTAAAAGCTGAATCATTCTGATCAACCAGGACTTGTGTAACTACGGTAACTGGCAACTTGTTGATTTTCCGGCGACGAAGCTCAGTTAAAAGGATTTGCTGGAGCATATACCCAATTGCACCTTGTGTATCTGCCCCACAAAAATCAAGAGGTACCTCATGCAATTCACCAGCAGCTAACTCAGAGCGTCGTAAAATGAACCCCACTTGGGGACCGTTACCATGCGTGATAGCAACATCCCACCCCTCTTCCACTAGATCTACAATGTGGGGTACTGTTTGTGCAGCGGCAGCATATTGGTCTGGCACAGTTTTGTGCGCTGCATCTTTGATTAGGGAGTTGCCTCCAATGGCAACAACGATTCGTTTAGCCATGTTAAGAACATCCTTGGTTCAGTTTCACAAGAGGACTTATCTCACAACCCACCTTGATATAAAAGCTTCCCAACAGAAAACTGTCAAAGGCAGGACTGGTCTGACTGGATAAACACTTAGCCTGTTGTTCAAACAATCTCTCGTTATTCCTCTGCTATGAACAGTAAAAATGCTACGATTCATGCTTCAAGGGCTTCTTTTCTTCCAGCTTAGCTTTCCTTCAATTCATTCATCAAGGTTTTTTTGTGCATTGCACCTTACAACAGCAGTCTGTATTGGGGGTATGCTCTTCACAAAACCAGTATTCCAATACTCTATTAACTCCAGGTTTGTTGCATACTTCACACGATTCACTTTTTTGGGGCATAGCTGAAAAACCACATTTTTTCGATAATAAACCTTTCCATCTAGCTGGTTGTCAGTTCTTAATCATCCAAGTCTATTTTTGTGAGTAAACACTTATGCTCACTAACAGATTATGGAATACTTATGGTATCTCTTCAGGATATTCAAGCCGCTCACAAACGGATACAAAAGGTGGTCATTAACACACCCGTAATGACATCAAATACCGCTAACCGCCTTACCAATTGTCACCTCTTTTTCAAATGCGAGAATTTCCAACGAGTGGGCGCCTTCAAATTTCGTGGAGCCTATAATGCCCTCTCACAATTATCGTCGAAAGAAAAAGAACACGGTGTGATCGCCCACTCATCCGGTAACCACGCCCAAGCTGTAGCCCTGGCGGCACAAATGCTAGAAGTCCCTGCGACTATAGTGATGCCTAAGAATTCCTCACCGGTAAAAATCGCTGCCACTCAGGATTACGGTGCCACCATTGTATTTTGCGAACCTGAACTCAAATCGAGAGAATCTACAACGAATGCGTTAATTGACAAACATAGGTTTGTCCTGATTCATCCCTACGATGATTCGCGTATCATCGCAGGAGCTGGCACCGCTACCCTCGAACTCCTCAATGAAGTGAAAAACTTAGACGCCATTTTTGCCCCCGTAGGTGGGGGAGGGTTGATTAGCGGCACCGCTATTGCCACAAAAGGTGTAAGCCCCACCACCAAGGTCTTTGCTGTAGAGCCTGAACAAGCCGATGATGCCTGCAAATCATTCAAATCCGGTAAACTACTTCCAAGTGCCAATCCTACAACCATTGCAGATGGATTACGTACCTCATTAAGCGAGTTAACGTTCTCTATCATCCAAAAACATGTGGATGATATCATCACAGTCTCCGAGGACGAGATTCTTGATGCCATGCGTTTCCTTTGGGAACGAATGAAATTGGTCATCGAACCCTCAGGCGCCGTTTCACTAGCGGGGGTCTTCAAGCTGCAAGAACAGATTAACAACCAAAACCTCGGGATTATCCTCAGTGGAGGAAATGTTGATCTAACTCGCTTCTTCAATCATTGGCGTACAGATGACACGAAACGCTGAAATTTGCCTGAATGATCCGATTTCTTTGGTGTATGTTTCTAACTGGTATTTTGGGCTATCATAAACATACCGGGTTCATTTTACTCTCCGGAAGGGATTGAAATAGTTAGAGCGAACTCTTTAAGGTACAACAGCTATCGAATATATCTATTCGGCGAGAATGATGTCCAAAATATCAGATCGAGAAATTCTGAGACTTAAGGTGGCGATGCTTGCTCGTGGAGTCCATTTTGTATCCGACGAGACGACTGGACGCACAGGTGGGGCTGGACCTACTTTGGGTCGCTATTTTCTCATTGATAAGGATGTCGTTGTTAATGCACCCGTTCGCACTAAAAAACAAGCAACTCTGTTCCACGCTCTGGAGCTTCAACCTGTGAAAGGAAACAAGTTTCATGGCAATCTCGAAGGTAAGGATTTTACTATTACTTTGGTAAAAACACCCCACTATTACCAGATGGAATTGGTAGATGGCACACCTATGACCCACATCGCGCTGGTGCATGGAACCGACTGTCTAGCAACAACAATAGTCCAGCATTGCAATTATTTCGACAGCGGCTTAGAATGTCGATATTGTAGCATTCCTGTAAGTCTCGCTCAAGGTAAAACAATTCTACGCAAATCTCCAGAACAATTCTTACAAGTTCTAAAAGCCGCTCAAATGGAAGACTGCGCAAGTCATCTTACATTAACGACGGGAAGTCCGGATCGCCCTGACCGCGGAGCACGAGACTACGTTCCGTTTGTATCTAGCATCCGCAAAGAAAGTGATGTCCCAATTCATGTGCAGCTGGAACCCCCCAAATCACCAGGACAATTGCAAGCGCTAAAAAATGCGGGGGTGGATACGGTGGGAATCCATCTTGAAATCTACGATGATGCACTCCGCAAGGAATATTGTCCCGGTAAATTCGCCTATGCAAGTTTCTCTGAGTACTTAGATGCATGGCGACATGCCGTACACATTTTTGGACGAGGACAAGTCAGCACATTCATCCTCTTAGGGTTGGGTGAAACTCCTGAACAGTTGCATCACGGATTTAAAACAACCATCGAAATTGGTGTCATACCCGTTCCAGTTCCCTGTCGGCCAAACCCGGGCTCACAATTAGAAGGACATATTCCAGTTTATGTGGAAAATCTGGATCAAATTGTCGATAATTATCTGGACTGCGCTAGCTTGCTGCTTGAATACCAACTGAATCCCGCTGAACATCGGGCGGGCTGTATTCGCTGCACCGGATGCACAGCCCTCATGGAAGCCTATCACATCGTCAAATCTGAGCGTGAAGGCAAGCACTAAAAAATCCTTGTAGCACAGGTTCCTTATCATGTCCCTGCCGCCGTCCACCAAAGAGTTTCCTCCTGAGGATGGGGGGATTCACATCGAAGAACTTACACCAGAGGATGCTCCCGAAATCTCCCAACTCATGGCTCTCGTATGGCCTAACTCAACTCATATCCCCTCTGAATGGCGGCAAAAACGCGTCCTTAGCCCTGAACAAATCATCCAGGAAATGCAAGCAGGTTACCACTATTTTGGTGCACGACTTGAAGGTCGTATCGCCGGCTTCTACAAAACCATGATCATACCCGATGGGCTACTAGGGGAACACCAGACGGTACACCCCGATTTTCGTCACCGCGGCCTGGTCCGTGCTATGTATCGCCAATTCATTGATTACGCTCAAGAACTCCAAGTATCTGCCAATCTCTGTAATATCCTCACCGCACACGAAACAATGCGAGCTCTCGTCGAAAGTTTTGGGTTTCAACCAGAAGGAGACCCTTATGAGCAAGTGCCTGGCATGCAAGTCCAACTCTATAAACGTCTCGTTAAGGCGCCACCTCCCCCCTAGATTTTTTTCCATTCACTCCTTCTAGGACTGTTTTACTTCGAAGCTTCCATAACCAGATGCGTTGCGATCGGGAAGGACCAAATTGCAACAGCCCATAAATCACCTCGGCAGAAAAGGAAATGACAATTATTGCTATCCCTGAGAGAAACAAAATCGTATTCATTAGTGGATAATCATGTCCCAATAATGAAAAATAAAAAAGTCTTCCAAGCCCTACAAATGGGAAGCTTGTCTCGATGAAAATAATCGCGGACAGAATAAAAGTACAAAAAAACCCTGTACGGAGACCTGTCTGGATAATGGCCTGTTTTATTTTACCAGATGGATTTGCATCTTCAGAAAATATTGGACGAGAGGTATGGGATTGAATTTTTATCGCCAGCTTCCACCCGATAATAATGGCACCAGCTGAACCGAAAGCTGGTAAGGCAAAATAGCGGGGATCGTAAAGATTGAAATTCTCTCTGTCAAAATTGCCATAATATGTCCAAAAGATAATGTATCTGAATAGAAAGGGACAGGTAATAGAAACAAAATACGCTAGCAACAGTCCCGTGATAACGATTAGCATTACACACAAACCAGGCAGAAGCAACCTATATTGACGGCTATTTGCAGTTCCAAAATGATGGATACTTGAGTTCCACAATTTCAGACTAAAGATTATCCAAAGAGCAATCACTACGCCAACGACGATTAAAAGAATGGATGCAATACCATACAACAAAAGGTCCAAACGTATTCCACAGGTAGATATCTATCTAAACCCATAATCGCCTCTAAACATGTGTGTGATGTAAAAAACGAAACGTCCCATTTCTAAGACAGCAAAATCCATCCTTCCATCCAAAAATGCCACCAAGAATAATTTGGATCCCACGGGCTAGCTTCAGGGATATTTCCTATACGCGGGAAATCTATGGATGGAAATATTAATTCCGCGGGTGGAATTGATGAAAAAATTGTGAAACATAAGAACGAAAAAGCAACTAACATCACTACTCCGGAGGCAAGTCTTCGAAAAAGATATTCATATATCCGCATTCAACTCCACTCACGTCATTGAAGCCCTTTGGTGAAAAAATGGTGAAGGGCGGTTCCCAGCCGCCCTTCGTGTGTTGGTTCGCATTGGAGGTTCTTCCCTAGTTGAAGCGGACACGTGGATCAAGGAAGCTGTATGAGATATCGGCGATGAAGTTCACTACGATCACGGTTAACGCTATCATGTAAAAGAACACGAAGAAGTTGAAGATAATGGTCCCGAGAATAAGGACGAAGCTATCGATCACGCGTCGAATCATGAATTCACGCATTCCCATAATTTTTCACTTTAGGGATCCATCTGTTAGCGTTTGATTTAGATCAATCAAACTGCCTACTCCTATGCCTCACATCCCAAATTATCCTACACATTAGAACAGGCCAGAAAGGGCTGTTCAAAAGTTTAGAACGATACCTGCGTGCAGGTCTTTTCTTACTTCCTTTGAAGTATAATGTTCGTTTGTGGGGAAATTAGTAAGAACGAAAAGGCTTATATACTTCTTTAGATAAACAATTAACAGAGTTAAGATGTTGTCTAAAACTGAAGCACTCCAACATAGTACCCGGAAGAGAATCATGTACAAGTTATCCAAAGATAAAGCTTTCCTCCGTGAAATCGCCAAAGATTTAAACATTCCCACTTCCACTGCTGCTTATCATCTAAAACGACTTACCCAAATCGGCCTCATCAACGAGCGACGAGGCGTGTATCACGTTTGGTTTGATCTAACGGATAAAGGCCGACAGCTGCTCGATAACGAAGCAGCATAAACTGGGCTGGACGATAACGCATGATCCTCCGCCCATCATTTTTCTTTACTTCAAACTTCATAGTTGGGATTAGGTTTTTTCGAATCCTGCTGCTTACTTTCTTGTAATTGAATCAAGGCGATTTTGGCTTCGTGGGCTACAAGCTCATCGGAATCAGTTTCTGCAATCTTTTTAAGATGGGGGTATGCGCGTTGTTCACCGAGTATGCTCAAACCCACTATGGCCCCAATTCGGATTGTGGGATTATCCGCTTGGAGTTCACGTTCTAGAAGGCTATAGGCGTCGGGTCCTCCAAGGTGTCCAAGGGCTCGGAGAATTTGATCTTTGACGTAGACTGTTTCATGCTCATACCGAGCTAAAAGCTTGGGTGTGGCATGTGTGGCTTTGAGATAAGCGATCGCGCTTAGCGTTTGGAATCGAACAGCTTCTACATCATCGTCGAGTAATGGGATTAGAGAAGCGCCGTCCTCTTTGGTGCC